>JAUNWB010000077.1 GCA_030540535.1 Elusimicrobiales bacterium | reverse complement strand
TTGATACGCTGGGAAAAATAAAGCGGTAGATTGAGCAGGATAAACCCAGCGCTTCGAGCCAAAAACGGCTGCAGGTCATTTCCCAATTAGAAAGACGGGAAAACAAAAACAGCGTCGGCTGGCTGTTTGACGTATTGTGCTTTTTAGCCGAATTGCCTCAAAAATACCACAAAGAACCCGCCGTTAAAAAAGCGGAAGAGGAGCTGGCTTTATTATGGAACAGCCGGGAAGTATATGTTTGGCAGGAGAAATTCGTCAACTTGCTGTTTACGCTCGCCGCGCGCTGGCGCAAACAATTTGCCGATTATAAACGCGACAAACAGCTGCTGGACTACAACGATATGGAAAAATATATGCTGGACTTGCTATACCTGCCCGAAGTGGAAAAGGAAATCCGGGCCAGCTATAAATACTTGTTCGTGGACGAATTTCAAGACTGTTCCCCTATCCAGGTAAAAATATTTGACCGCTTGTCCGACTTGATGCAAGGCTCCGTTTGGGTGGGCGACACCAAACAGGCCATTTACGGCTTTCGCGGGAGCGACACCGAGCTGACCCAGGCCGTCAGCGGTATTATTTCCTCCGGCGCGCCGAATTGCCAAACCGATACGCTGGATACGTCTTACCGTTCACTCGCCGATTTGGTGGAAACGGCCAACCGCGTATTTACGCGCGTGTTTACGCCGCAAATTCCGGCGCGGCAAATCGAATTAAAAGTAGGCCGGAAGCCTCAAAAAGAAGGCAGAGGAGAGTTGGGCTATTGGAATCTTCCCTCTGACGGCAGAAGCGAGAAAAGCTATTTAAAAGCGTTGGCCGCACAGGTGGCGCAACTCGCCCAAACCGCCGAAACAAAAGACATCGCCGTCCTGGCGCGCAAAAATAATACGTTAGACACTCTGTCCGAATTTTTAACCGAATACGGTTTACCTGTCGGCCGTGCAGGAGGCAAACTGGCCGAATACAAAGAAACGGAATTGCTGACGGCTGTTTTATCGCTTTTGGTGGACCCTAAAAATAATTTAGCCAAGGCAAAAATCGCTTTTTTAACAGAGCAAGGGTACTCGGTGGGAACGGTGTTGGATGATAAACTCCAATGGAACGCCGATTTGTCGCCCGAAAAACAGGAGTGGCTGACAAATCTGCCTATGATTCAAACGATTCTAAACAAAAAGCCCATTTGGCAGCAACAAGCGGTAGGCGGGCTTGTGGCGACAGTCATTACAGAACTGGATTTGCCCGGTGTTGTGCGCCGTTGGGGCCGCGCTTCCCAGCGGTTGGCCAATCTGCAGTTATTGAAAGATTTGGCCGTACAATACGAGGACCATTGTTTACAGCTGACTATCGCTTCCACCCTCACCGGGTTTATTGACTATTTAATCTTGCTCGCCCCGCCCGTGGCCGAGGACGGACAAGGTATTCAGCTGCTTACGTACCATACCTCCAAGGGGTTACAATGGAACACGGTTGTTTTGTGTTCGCTCGATGATGACCCAATAAACGAAGACAAACTGATTCGGCAGGAAATTTATGGCGTACACAGCGCAAACGTGCAGCAACCGGGGGCAGACAACTTATATCCCAGACGGTTTATCACGTTTCTGCCATGGGTGTTTGGCGCCAAAAAGACAGTGCCGGAAATCCTTAAACCTGCGCTTTTGGAAATGCCCGAATTTAACACTGCCTGCCAACGGATTTTAGCGGAATCCGCCCGATTGTTGTACGTCGGTATGACGCGTGCCAAAAACAAAAT
Organism: Elusimicrobiales bacterium; assembly: GCA_030540535.1. Taxonomy (GTDB): domain Bacteria; phylum Elusimicrobiota; class Elusimicrobia; order Elusimicrobiales; family Elusimicrobiaceae; genus Avelusimicrobium. The sequence continues at coordinate 4,782 of JAUNWB010000077.1, read as the reverse complement.
GTTCTTTGCTTTAACGGGAAAAGAACCGCTGAAATGGTTTACCCAACTGGGGCTTGAAGTAAATGTGCCGGAGGACGCTTCCGCGTGCGATTTATTGGGTACGGGCATACCATTTAACCGTTTGCCGACGATTACTGCCGAAGAAAGCGAAACTTTCATCTGGCCGGAAAAGGAACCTGTTGTTTTTAAATGGGCGAAATCTCCGCAAGCATTTGCTTTGCGGGACCAACAGCCCAGCCAACAAACTCAAACGGCTGAAGCGGCGCTGCAAACAAAATTTGGCTGCCGTATTCCGTTGGGCGCGGGGGTGGATATGCAGGCCGTCGGAACGTGTATCCATCAAATATTTTGTGTACAGGCTAACTCTGAACTGACGGGAAAAATCATTCAAGCGCACGGTTTAAAAGCCCAGCTGCCTGACGTGTGTGCCATTGAAAAATCGTACGCCAACCTAATGGATTATTTGGTGCAAACGTACGGTGCGCCGGAGAAAATCCACCGTGAAATGGGTTTTAAATATACCGAAAACGGTCAGATTTTTACGGGCAGTATGGACCTTGTATACCAAACGCCGAAAGGTTGCGTGCTGGTGGACTACAAAACCTATCCGGGTGCAGATAACACCGTATTAGATCCGCAGGACAAACACTACGCCGGACACTACGCGGGGCAGTTTAACTGCTATACGCGCGCGTTAAAGCAAGCGGGGCATACTGTGCTGGACCAGCTGGTTTATTATCCCGTCAGCGGGCAAGTGGTAAAGATTAAATAGAAACTCCCCGCTAAATGCGGGGAGTTGTTTATTTTTGATTCAAAAGCTGCCATATTTCTGGTTTGTTTTTCTTTAATCTACAGATAGTATCATTAGTGTACCCAGATAAGGAAAGTGTTTTTCCCTCACGTTGCGCTAAAATGGCGGAAGCAGCAAACACGGTTTCTTTTTCTTTAAAATGGTGGCTTGGTTTAAAATCAACAATATAACGGTATAAAGCCCATCTGAAAGGGCCTTTTGCGTTTAAATTAATACGAGGCCCTTTGTAAATATGGTTCTCATAATAAGCATAAGGAGAGGTCTTTTCTTGTTGCGAACAATGCAAAATTGGACATTTGTTTTCTTTTTTTGAAGAATACGGAACATGGCCCGATATCGTTTCTGCACAATTAATGGGACCGGAAATATACTGTCCATTTTCGTCGCGGAGTCCGCGGACCAAAATTCCTCCGTATTCTGTTGTGGAGCCGAATGTCAGATCAAAACCTGAAGGATGGAAATAACACTGATCACTAGTTAATTGCGGTGAATTTGGATCATTTTTTGCTTTACCATAGGTATAATTATCTTCATGGGTCTTCTCTTGATAATAATAAAATTCTATTTCAGTAAAATCATATTTTTTCCCGTTGGCTTCTAAATAACAATTATTAAAAATATATTGAGCCATCTTATCAAAAGCCTGCGGTATATTGGAAGAGTTTTTCTTAAAGGTTTGGAATTTTTCATTTAACGTCATACATACTCCTTAGTTAAACAATGTATCGCGCCGCCGTAGCGGGAAACGGCTGTACAATCTACCGCCATAATCGGTTTGGGTGAAATTTCTTTCATTATACCAATAACCGCAGTATCCTGCGGTAAACCGTATTGCGGTACAAAAATCGCGCGTGAAGTTTCCAAAAAATTCACATATATCCCCCGCGCGCTTAACCCCGTTTTGTCCGCCGTATCGGGAACGCAGGGTAAAAAACGGATCTGGATATTGGGACAGGCGGCCCCTACTATGGACAGCCGCCGCTCCAGCAGGCTTTTTAAATAAGGGTCAAAGCGTTCGTCGCTGACCAAAAGAGTGTTCCCGACAAATTGCATAAATCCGTCTATATGGCCGATTTTATCCCCCGTTTCGCGCGGCAGCCAGACGATTTTTTTCGCCCCTGTCGCCCGTTTGAGTTCATATTCCACAAACCCCTGCTCCCCGCGCACGGATTTGCGAAAGATAGCGGGCCGTTCCAAACAAAAGAGCGTTTGATTCGGCCCCCAAATCATATTGCCGCCGTCAATTTGTACTTCGCAACTGGGGGCGGGGAGCCACTTTTCCGCCGCTTGGCGTATGACCGATGTAAAAACGAATGTGTAATTGGCATAGCAGGGATTAAAAAAAGGTTGATATAATTTCCCCGTCCGCCTGTTTTGAACGGGCAGAAAATCCCGAACCCAAACATCAGGCAGCGCAAACGTTTTGATGGGGTGGAACGGCACCGCCGCCGCGCAAAAACGCTCGTAAAATGCTTTATATGCCGGATAAATACGGTTGATACGGACGGTAGGTGCCGCCAAAACAATCGTTTCAAGTTTTCTAATCATTTTTCCTCCAGCATTTGCGGCGTTAATACAACCCGCGTTTTACCGCTTTTTTTGGCCGACAGCAAAGCGGGCCCCAGTACGCCGCTGAGTACGTTCTTTAACCCGCGCGCTCCCGTCTGGCAGGACAGCCCCTGCCGCGCAATTTTCGTGAGCGTACTTTTAGGAACCGTCAGCCGAATGCCCGCTTTGGCAAAAATCCGCTTATACTGCGCGAGTACATTATCTTTTCCGCCGCTTAAAATAGCGGTTAAATCTTCTTCGGAGAGCGGCTTTAAATACGATCTCAGCCCGAAGCGTCCCACCAGTTCCGGCAGCAGTCCGTATTCCTCCAAATCCCGCGCTTGAATATCGGCTGAAACGGATTTTGTTTTGCCTGCCGCAAACCCGATACCACCCGCACGCGTTCGCTTGGCGATAATTTTATCCAACCCTACAAAGGCTCCTCCGGCAATAAATAACACGCGGGAGATGTCGTACCGCTTTCGCGGCGAAAAGCGTCCTTCCGCGCACGTATAGTCCGCGCCTTCCAGCATTTTGAGCAGCTCTTCCTGCACGCCGCGCCCGCGGACGTCCGCTGCGTCTTGGCTGAAACAGCGCAGTTTGTCAATTTCATCTATGTACACGAGGCTGAACGGAAAAACATTCCCGTGCATATCGGAAATTTTGGTACGCAAACTGCGTAAAATGTCGGAAATGCTGTCCCCCACATACCCCGTTTGGGAATACTGCGTGATATTAACGTCAAGAAACGGAGCCTTGAGCAGTTTTGCCACGGTATGGCACAGGAATGTTTTACCCGTTCCCGTAGGACCTAACAAAAGGACGTTGGTTTTGCTCCCGTTTTCACCCGCCTGTACCCGCATATAATGCTCGTACACCGCCGCGCATAAAGCGTCCACCGCCTGCTCCTGCCCGACGACGTACTGTTTTACCCGCTCCGCTAAATCGAGCGGAACCGTAAATTTTTCTTTTTCTTCGGTTTCTTGTTTGTCGTCGGGAGACGTTTCGCGCGCCAAGCCTAAACTTGGCCGGAGCGAGAATCCAAACAGCGCATTAAAATAATCGGGGTTTAAACGGATACCTTCCTTTTCTTCGGTCAAAATGGAACAGCGGAACAACTGGTTTTCCGCGCCAAAAATCTTCCCCAACTGCATTAACGAGCAGAGATTTCCTTCCAGCAAAGTGGTTATTAAATGCTCGCGGTTGGAAGAAAATCTTTTCCCCAGTAAGGTTTGATAAGCGGCCCACCCGATACAAAACCATTCCTCCGGCGTAAGAGGATCTATCCGCTCCGTAAACAGCGCAGGCAGCTCCTTTTGATATTTCTTTTGCCAAAGATCCAGTTTATTTAGGCAGTCCGTTTTGTCTTTATTTGTACAAAGATTCAGCAGTTCTTCCACGGCCGAACTTTTGAGGGACCTCGCTTTGTTACTGTTTATTTTAATATTATCTTCCATAAGATTCTCCTGTTAAAAACAGTTTACAATCTGCGAACGACAGCTTATTGTCGTCTTTTTCTGCTATCATGTGAGAAAGAGGTCTTTAACTATGCAAAAAGAAATGCAAAACAAAATTACCCGCTTGTTATACGAATTAAACGCCTTGGATAAAGGCCCCGTCTGCTTGGCCGATATGGCGGCCGAATTGGGTGTATCTCTGCGCACGCTGCAGCGCGATATGAACACGATACAAGAGGCGGAATTTCCGCTTTACTGCCCGCACGCGGGCGAGTACGCGTTTATGGAAGGCTTTTCGCTGGAAAAGGCCCGTTTGTCCGATAAAGAAGCATCTATGCTTGTTTTTATGAGCGAAATGGCCAAATCACTGGGAAAAGCCTTTGGAAATTCGTTTGAGTTGCTCAAAAAACGCTTGCTCGGTGCGGAAAAGGACAGCCCGTTTTTTATTAAGCTCTCCGGCGGCGAAGAATACCCCGATACGGCTACTACCCAAGAACTGAGCGCCTGTATTCGCGCGCGGGAGAAAGCGACAGTTTGCTACCAGGGCGGCAAACGCGCCTGCTATCCCGTCCGGCCGCTCAAACTGCTGTGGGTGGAGGGGTTTTGGTACCTCTTGGCGCTGACGGACGACGACAAACTGCTTAAATTCCGCTTGGAAAAGATTACGTCCGTAAAACCTTTGGGCAAGTTTTTCAAATACAACGCCGAGATTGAAAAAATCATCCGCGAAGGCACGAACATCTGGTTTGATAAAACGCGGGAGCTGGAAGTAACGCTGCATGCTTCGGCCAAAATAGCCAAGTATTTTAAAGTAAAAAAATATTTTCCGTTGCAACAAATAACAGAGGAACGCCCCGACGGCAGCCTGATTATTGCCTGCCGCGCTACGGGAGAGGACGAAATTAGGCACACCATTTTTCACTGGATACCGGAAATAAAAGTATTTGCAACGGCTTCCTTAGCGGA
>JAUNWB010000076.1 GCA_030540535.1 Elusimicrobiales bacterium | reverse complement strand
TTACAGATGCCTTCGTATGCGGACGGAAGAATCTGCTGTGACGGGGCTGATTGTGAGAAGTTAAACAAGAACTATCCGAGCTGTACGGGGTTTACGTATGAACCGTCGCCGGACAGCTGTGCGGGGACGGTAACAGAACCGTCCGCTCCTACTCCGTGTGAGGTGGACCCGACCAGTTGTGAGTGTAACCCGAATCAAGCAAAATGCTGTGCCGCGGGAGAAGTATGGCAGGACGGAAAATGCGTGCCGGAAGAGCCTGTGCCTTCCGGGTGCAGTGATGCACATATGGAAGGCGAATTGGTGTTTACCTGGATGGGAGGCACTACGGGGGATGGGGTTGTCTCGCTCAAATGCCCTTTGACCCAATGCGCTAGCACCAGAACTTATTGGCATTGTGGGGCGGATACGGAGTATAAATGGGAAAAGAAGGAAGAAACTAATTGCGAACCGAAACCCAGCGAGACGAAACCTTGTGAAAATAAAGGTAATAAAATAGCTTCCGGCAATATGACTGCCAAATATACCTGCACCAGTAGCGGATGGTTGCAGAGCGGATGGGACAGCTCGGCGTGCCGTTACAGCTGTGATGCTTCAACCAAGCCGCAAGAAGACCCGAATAAAACTATGAAGTGCAATTACTGCGGCGAAGCGGTCATTCATTATGAATGTGATGATACGACGGGGAACTGGATGGAAGTGGGCGGTCCGTGCAGTAAAACCCAGGAAGAATGCGGCTACTTGTGCGGTACCGCACAAGCGGAGTGCGAACCCGGCAAGCATGATTATAAATCGGGCGACCAGTGCGCGCCCGGAAAAGGCCATCCCGGTGATTTAGTTACCCGCTACGGCAGTAACTGTACCTTTAGTAACGGCTATATGTGCTTTATGAAATCAAATCAATCTACTGATTTGGTCAATCCCAATCCTGACGGGGGAAGCTCCAATTCCAATGTGGAATGTGATTGTCCTTCTGCTTTCTGGTCCGGTCGTTATTGTGATGAGCGTTGCCGCTGGGTAACCGAACGTTGTGCAACCAGCAGCGGGGGCGGTGGCGGCGGCGGTGGCGGCCGCGAGGGCGGGTGTTCTACCCGCATGGACGTAGTGGCTTATTATAGAGACGCCTTAGGCAATTATCACGAAAGCTGGGGTTATGTAACCACTTGCGAAGGCGAAAGGTAATCTCTTCCACCGACAGATAGACTATACGGGGCGGTTCGTACGAGCCGCCCCGTTTAATAACCCTTTTTAGGGGTTGCTTTGGGGCTTTTTATCTGGTATCGTAATTTTATAGTATACTAATCATATCCTATATTAATAAGGGGAGTTTATGAGCGAAGTAATTTTGACGGATGCCAATTTTGAAGAAGAAGTATTAAATTGCAAGGGAGTGGTAATGGTGGATTTTTGGGCCACCTGGTGCGGCCCGTGCCGCATGCTGGCCCCGGTGGTGGAAGAACTCGCCGCCGACTATGCGGGCAAAGCCAAAATCTGCAAACTGGATACGGACCAGGCCCCCGACGCCTGCGCCAAATACCGCATTTCTTCCGTGCCCACCATTATTTTCTTTAAAGACGGAAACGTCGCCGCACAGACGGTGGGTTTGCAGTCTAAAGCGGCGCTGCAGGAAAAATTAAACGCCTTATTATAAGAGGTTTTTATGAGAAAAATTATCGTAACGTTGGCCGTTTGTCTGCTGGCGTTTGCCGCGTTTGAGCTGCGGGCGCAGTCGCAGGATTTGCCCACGCTGACCAGCGCGCAGTATGCGTCTATGAAGAAAGATGACGTATACGTAATTATGTTTTCTTTTAAAGGCTGTCCGCCGTGCAGCTTGGCTAAGTCGAAGAATCAACTTATCCCTGCGCTGGCGGCGAAATATGCGTCCGATCCTCAGGTACACGTTTATGTGTTCCCGGTGGATGAGGATACTCCCGCGCCGGACGGTACCCGGCTGGACAAACGGCTGGGCGTGGAAAGATATCCTACGTTTGTGGTGCTTTCCAACGATACCGACCATCTGTCCGATTCGGCTCCGTTAAGCGGCTATTCCTCGGGCATGCGCGCCGATCTGGAAAAAAAGATTTCCGAAGCCGTTTCTAAAGTCAAATAATCTTACTCCCGTCCCGGTTTGCCGGGGCGGGAATCTTATCTGTTGTTTCTCTTATTTGCCCATGACAAAATTTCAACCGCAATTTTTTTTAGTGGACGCCCATAATTTTTTGCACCGCAATTATCACGCGCTGCCGAAGCTGACCACGTCTTCCGGCCAGGAGGTCGGCGCGTTGTACGGTTTTATGCGCTGGCTGATTAAAATGCTGCGCGATTACAACCCGGCGTACGCGGCCGTGTGCTTCGACTCTCCCGGCGGCTGTGCGCGGCGCAAGGCGCTGTGGCCCGCCTATAAAGGGACGCGCAAAAAGCCGGACGACGCGCTTGTCAGCCAGCTTAATTTGGCGCGCGGGCTCGTCAGCGGGTTGGGGCTTGCCATGGTGGCCAAACAAGGTATAGAAGCGGATGATTTAATGGCGTTTTTGGCTGTTCGGGCGGCGCGGGAAAACGTGCCCAGCGTGCTTGCCACCACCGATAAGGACGTATATCAATTTTTAAACGATTTCATTCATATCTGGCCCGCCGGCGGAAAAGACGGTTTTAAAGGGCCGGAAGCCGCCAAAGAAAAATTCGGCGTGGACGTGCCATTCCTGCCGGATTATTTTTCCATTGTGGGCGACGCTTCGGACAATATCCCGGGCGTGATGGGAGTGGGGCCAAAGAGCGCGGTGGATTTAATCGAAAAATTCGGCCACCTGGAAGACATCATCCGCGCCGCTCACAACGACAGCCCGGACATGAAGGCTTCCGTCGCCAAAAAAATCCGCGAGCATGAAGGCGAAGCCTTGCTTTCCAAACAGCTTGTCGTGTTCGATTCCGATTTGGATATGCCTTTTAACCTGGCCGACTACCGCGTCCAAACGCCGGACCATGATGCACTCGCCGCTCTGTTTGCACAGTACGAATTTAAAAATTTACTTGATTTGTATGACGCACCCCGTCCGGCGCGCGTTATTCAAACGGCGGACGCGCCCGCCGCGGAACTGACGCTTTCGGCCTCATTAAAAAAGGCCGAAACCGCCCCGCGCGTTTTTTTGCACGCGCAGGATGATTACGTCCTTTTGGGCCTTAACGAGGGCGAATTATCGCTCACACCGCTGGCGGAAGTACAGCCGTGGGAGCGGGCCGCGCTTAAAAAACTGGTGGAAAACGACGCGGTGGAAAAACTCGGCTACGATTTAAAGCTAACGCTGCGCGAACTGGATATTAACGTCCACGGGCAGTTTATCAACTGTTTTGACGGGCGTTTGGCGCGCTACTTGTTAAATCCGTCGGGCGATTTAAGTTTTTCGGGTGCGTGCGCCGATTATTTTTCCGCCATCGTCAATGACGAAGAACCGCTGGAACTCCTGCGCGCGTATAACCGTTTCGGCTGGAAATTACAGGATATTTTGACGCAAAAATTAAAAGAAAGCGGCCAGTACGATTTATTCCGCACATTGGAACTGCCGCTTATGATGGTGCTTTCTGACATGGAGTTCGCGGGGCTTCGCGTGGACCCGGGGTGGCTTGAAAGTTTCAAAACGCTTTTGGAGCGCGAAATCGAACGGCTGCAAAAAGACGTGGACGCCCGTGCCGGCTATCCCGTCAACATCAACTCCACCAAACAGCTGGGCACGCTTCTGTTTGAACAAATGCAAATTCCGCCCGTCAAAAAAACGAAAACGGGCTATTCCACTGACGAAGAAGTGCTGGAACAAATCGCGCAGACCTATCCCATCGCGCGCGAAATTCTGGACTACCGCGCCAACGCCAAATTAAAATCCGCCTACGTGGATAATCTGCTGCTCTTGGCGGACGAGAACGATAAAGTTCATTCGTATTTAGACCAAACGGGCACCGTTACCGGCCGTCTGTCCAGTTCCAGCCCCAACCTGCAAAACATTCCCGTCCGCACCGAAAAAGGCCGCTGGCTGCGTAAAGCGTTTTGCGCCGCGCCCGGAAACGTAATGCTGAGCGTGGACTATTCGCAAATCGACCTGCGCGTACTGGCGCACGAAAGCCAGGACCCCGCGCTTATCCAGGCGTTTTTGGACGGGGGGGATATCCACACGCAGACCGCTTCGCAGATTTTTAACGTCATGCCGCTTATGGTAACGGACGAAATGCGCTCTAGTGCAAAAGCAATTAATTTTGGTATTATTTATGGACAGGGCCCCATGGGGCTTTCCCAGGCGCTGGGTATTTCCATGCGCGAGGCCAAAGAATATATCGACAATTATTTTAGCAACTTCCGCGTTGTGCGCGAATGGATAGACGCCAACGTTGCGCTTGCCCGCCAAAACGGTTACGTAAAAACCATGCTGGGCCATGTGCGTTATCTGCCCGAATTTAATATGGGCGTAAGCGCCATGACTTCTTTCGCGCAGCGCGCGGCCATCAACACGATTGTGCAGGGCGGCTCGGCTGATATTATTAAGAAAGCGATGATAGACGTTTTTTCCGCTTACCGGGGCACTCCCGTTCAAATGACCATGCAGGTGCATGACGAACTGATTTTTGAACTTCCGCAACAAATCCTGGGCGAAACGGCCGCACGCATTAAAGAGTTAATGCAAAACGCCGTGCGCCTGCGCGTGCCGCTGTTGGCGGCCGCCAAAGCCGGACCAAACTGGTACGACCTGGAAAAATTACCCTTATGACTTTACGCGTAAAAAACAAATTGGTAATGGGCCTTACGGGCGGTATCGCCAGCGGTAAAAGCACCGCGCTTGCATACTTTGCCCAAAACGGGGCGGATACGCTGTCCGCCGACGAACTGGTGCGGGAACTCTACCAGGCGCCCGCCGTACAAAAACAGCTGACCGAATGGTTCGGCACGTACGACGCGGCCCAAGTGGCCGCGCGCGTGTTTACCGATGAGGCGGCCCGTAAAAAACTGGAAGATTTTTTACATCCCCTGGTACACGACCTGGCGGTCAAGCGTATTCACGCATCGCAGAAACCGTTTGTCGTCTTTGAAGTGCCGCTTTTGTTTGAAGCCGGCTGGGATAAATTAACCGACATGAACGTGCTGGTGGTGGGGGATCCGCAAACGCTGGACGCGCGCCTTGCTTCGCGCGGCATCAGCCGGGAAGAATACGAACGCCGCCTGGCCGCCCAAATGCCGGACAGCGAAAAAGCCCGCCGCGCCGACGTGCTGTTTTTCAACGGGGGCCCGAAAGAAGATTTAGCGTTAAAAGTGCAGCGTCTTTGTCAGGCGCTGGGATATATTTACGGATTTAAGTAAGGAGTCATTTATTATGGAAGAAAACACCGTGCAGGAAAAGACCGTTAAACCTGCTAAAGAAACCAAGACGGCCAAACCGGCCGCTGACGCACCGAAGACGGAAAGAACCCGCACCATGCCGGAACGCCGCCCGGTTTCCCGGATGCAGAACCGCCCGGCGGGAGCGCAAAACGCTGTACCCGCCCGTCCCAACGGGGCCAAACCGATGGACGCGCGCGAACTGAATAAACTCAGCGTGCAGGAACTGACCAAACTGGCCGTCAATTACAATATCGAAGATATTTCCGGCCTGCGCAAACAGGAACTCATCGGCCGCATCGTGGCCGTACAGGCCAAACAAAACGGTTCCGTGTACGGCGGCGGCGTGCTTGAAATCCTGCCCGACGGTTTCGGTTTCCTGCGCTCGGAAGAAAACAACTACCTGGCCGGCGCGGAAGATATTTACGTTTCTCCTTCTCAAATCAAACGTTTCGGCCTTCGCAAAGGCGACACGATTGAAGGCCTCATCCGCCCGCCCAAAGACAACGAACGCTACTTTGCCATGCTGCAGGTGCAAAAAGTAAACGGGATGGATTCCGATAAAATTTACAACCGCCCGCTGTTTGAAAACCTGACTCCGCTGCACCCCAACGAACGTTTTACGCTGGAGGTGGATAAATCCTCGCTTACCCAGCGCGTAATCGATTTGATTGCGCCTATCGGCAAAGGCCAGCGCGCGCTTATCGTGGCTCCGCCCAAAAGCGGTAAAACGATGATTCTGCAGGCGATTGCCCACTCTATTGCCGAGAACTACAAAGACGCCGTTTTAATGGTGCTTCTTATTGACGAACGCCCCGAAGAAGTAACCGATATGAGCCGCAGCGTAAAAGGCGAAGTGGTTGCGTCCACGTTCGACGAACCGGCCGACCGCCACGTACAGGTGGCCGAAATGGTAATCGAAAAAGCCAAACGCTTGGCCGAACAGGGTAAAGACGTGGTGGTGCTTTTGGACTCCATCACCCGCCTGGCCCGCGCGTATAACACGGTGGCGCCGTCCTCGGGCCGCGTGCTGACGGGCGGCTTAGAGGCTACGTCCCTGCAGAAGCCCAAACGCTTTTTGGGCGCGGCGCGCAACATTGAAGAAGGCGGTTCGCTTACCATTATCGCCACGGCCATGGTGGATACCGGCAGCCGCATGGACGAAGTAATTTTCGAAGAGTTCAAAGGTACGGGCAACAGCGAA
>JAUNWB010000075.1 GCA_030540535.1 Elusimicrobiales bacterium | reverse complement strand
GGAAAAATAGAGTGGATTTTATAGACGGGTTAAGGCCTGCAAAACGGCAACAACAGTAGCGGCGGAACGGGTTTATAAACGGGCAATAAAAAGGGCTTCCGTATGAAACGGAAGCCCTGTAAAAACAGCGTAAGAATTTAATCTTGGGCGGTAAAACGCAGGCTTTGTACCGTTTGTTCGGGCACCGGCGAATTTCCGTTTTTGGCCACTTCCAGGATGCCAACGTAGTATACGTATTTTCCGTTTTCGGCGGCCATCAGCCACACCGGGATGCTTTCGCCTTGGTTGCTGTAAACGGTGCCGGAAACGTACAGGGCGGGGTGGCCGTCCACAGAAGTGCGGTGCATTTCGTTTACTTCTAAGCGGCGGTCTTTATTGGCTTTTAGGCCCTGTTCCAACGCTTTGACAGAAGTTTCATCCGGCTCGTTTTCCAAACGCACAAGGGCGCCCAGCGTGACGGGCTCTTCTATGTTTTTCCCGGCATTGTCTTTTTTAAAGACGTTGGTGTCGATACCCAGTTTTACGTCGGCTTCGCCAAAGTGCATCCAGTCGGAAAAGTCCATTCCGTTAAATACCGTCAGCTGGAAACCGTATTCCGGGTCCGTATATACGGTTTGGCCGTACACGGGCTGCGGGTTGGTCTGTACGCGTTCCATAATGCCGGAAAAGGGCTTCATTACTTTGTAAACGCCCCATACCGCTCCGCCGACGACGGCCCCGCAGAAAAGCACGGTACACACGCCCGCCAGGATGAGCGGCCATTTGTTGCTTTGCTTTTTGATAATCATCCAAATTACTTTGAAGATTAAGAAGAACACCGCGTATACCACCGCCGCGGCGATTAACAGCAAGAGAATGAGTCCTGTCATAAACGCTCCTTAATTTAAATCTATCTCTTATTCTATATTTTTATGACCTTTTTGTATTGCAAACATCAAATTATTCTTCGCGCCGCGCGCCCCGGCGACGGTAAAAAACTGGCCCCTTTGCTGCGCGCGGAAGACCGCGCGGAGCTGGCGGCTTCGCACCCGGGCGAAAACCCGGCGGATTTATTGGAATCTTTTATCCGCCGTTCGCGCGAGAGTTTTTTTATTCTGCGTTGCGGCCGTCCCGCCGCGTTGTTCGGCGTAAGCGCGCCGGGGTGGTTTTCTCTTCGGGCGTGCGTGTGGTTTTTGACGGGGGACGCGGCCGCCAAAATGCCCGTTTCGCTGGTGCGTATCGGGCGTGCGGCGGTAAAGCGTTTTTTAACGTTGTACCCCGAACTTTACAATTTTACGGACGAACGTTACCCGGCTGCTTTGCGGTTTATCAAACGGTTGGGCGGGCGGTTTGACGGGTCGTCCAAAACCTGCGGCGACGTACGGTTTCTGTATTTTACTTTTAGGAGGAACTCATGGGAGGAATAGTTAGCAGTGCGGGCGGAAAAATCTCTTCCGCGCTGTCCGCGTTCGGAAGCCAAAAATCCGGGCGCGATTATTACCGCGCGCTGGCGTCGGACGCGGACTATCAGGCGCAGGCCGCCGCGGACGCAGCTCAGCGGCAGGGGACGTATTTGTTTAAATCCGCCGCCGAACGGAGCCGCGATTTATATGCCGGATACCGTCAAACGGTGTCCGCGCAGAAAACGGCGATGGCGGCTTCGGGACTGACGAACAATTCGTCCACGGTTCAAAACATTTTGAAAAACACGCGTTTGAGCGCGCTGATGGACCAGGAAACACTGCGCGCCAACTTAAATGACGCACTGTACGAAAATGATAAGTCCGCCGCGGAGCGTATCCGCGCGCTGAACATTACGGCGGGCCAATACCGGCGCATGGCCAAAAATTCTTTTTCACCGTGGACGGTGGGCGGGACGTGGCTGTCCTGGCTGAACAGTTAGGGGGAACGATGCCGATTATTCCAACAATAACCAAACGGGAATTTATCAAAACGCCGGGTGTGGACGCTTCCGCCCCCGCGCCCGCCCGCCTGGCCTCCGCTTACGAAAACAATTTAAGCCGTTTCGGTACGTTAATCCCTGCGGCGATTCGTGCGGCTTCCAAGGTAAACGCCGGGATTACGTCCGCAGGCGTGAACGTTTCCGCACGCCCGGCAAAGAAGGGAAAGTCCGAAGAAGAAATCATAAATGTGAAAGCGGAAGAACGCGCACTGGCCGATAGGGATTTAAAAGTGCGCGCGGCCCTGGTGGACGCCGTCCGGCAGGACGCGGGTGCAAAAGGCGTGCAGGCGCTGGAAACCGCCGCCGTAAAAAACTTTACGCCCGAAACGGCTTCCGGCCCCGCGGCGCGGGATTATGCCGTGCTTCACCGGGCGGCGCGGGAGGAGCAGGCAGCTTCCGCTTCCGTCCGTTTGCGCGAGTCCGCCGATACGGAAAAAACACTTCTCCGGCAGGTAGGGGCGCTGGTGCGTTCGCCGGAAGCGTTGGACGAGTATCTCTCCGGCCAGGTGGCCGCGTATGAAGAACGGTTGCGCGGAAACGGGGAAAGCGAATCCTCCGTTAAGGCCAATGCCCGGGCCGTGCGTGCGCAAACGGTGGAGGAAAACGTATGCCGCTCCCTCTCCTGCGGCGATTGGCGCGCGGCGGAAGCGACGCTTTCTAAACACGGCGACAAACTGCCCGAGGCGAGGCGTCAAACCTGCGCGGCCAACACGCGCGCTTTGTTCGCGCGCAGTCAGGCGGAAAAACTGTGGGAAGAGGGACGGCTGGAAACGGGGGGCTCTGCCGGGCAAATCCGCCGTTATGCGCTGGAACACATAGCGGAGCCGGATGCGGAACTGAGCGCGGCGATGCGTCAGACGGTGGAAGCGCTTTCCCGCCGGGAAAGCGCGCGGGAACACGCCCTGGCCGCGCAAACGCTGTCTTCGGCGGCCCGTCTGCCGTCGGCCGACGCGCTCAGCGTGCTGGACGGAGCGGCCTGTTTGGAAGCGGAGGAACTTGCCCAGGTGCGTCAGGCGGCGTTATTTTTCGACGGCGATACTACCCGTTCGGAGGCGGCACAGTTTGTAGCCTGTTATTTTGGCGGAACGCAAAAAGAGCATGCACGTTTATTAAAACGGGAGAAAATTTCCGCGCGGGATTATGTCCGGCTGGAAGCCTCCCGCCACGCCCGCCAAAGCGGCGACAGTCGCCGCGCGCAGGAACTACTCTGCCGCGGAATAGACGTGTGGATGCAAAAGAAAGGGTTTTCGGCGCAGGATTCGTACGCGGCACAGTATGCGGTGTTAACGGCGGACGCGCCCAGCGGTTCCCTCGGGGACGTATGGAAACAAATTAAAACTTTATTGGACGTGTAGGAGATTAATATGACGGTTTCAATGCAAGTCAGCAAACGCATTTACGCGGGAAACGGCGTTACGCGCCGGTGGGAGGTGGACTTCCCGCTTGCTTCCCCGCAGGATGTACGGGTATACGTTACTTCTCCGGCGGGTGCGGAAACGGAACTGGCGGAAGATTTTGAACTTAACGCCGCCGGGACGGAGTTGGAATATCCTACGCTTTCCAGCGGCAAACCGCCGCTGGCGGAAGGGTGGAGCTTAACCTTGGAACGCCATACGCCGCTGACGCAGGAAATTGACCTGTTGCGCCAGGGCGAATTGGATGCGGAAGTACTGGAAAGCGGTTACGACAAACTGACGCTTATGGTGCAGGAATTGAACGAAAAAGTTTCCCGCAGTATTAAATATCCCGTTTCCACCGTGGTGAATGATTTGGAAACGGACGGTTTTTTACGGAATATTCTTTCGATTAAACAGGAGGCGTTGAATGCGTCGTCGTCAGCGGTGGCTTCTGCCCAGGATGCGCAGGCCAGTGCCTCGACCGCCCAGCAGACGGCGCAGAGCGCGCTGGCGGCGATTGCTTCTTCCAAAGTATCCGCACAGAACGATATCGCAGCCAGCGGGGCGGCGGTGGAAAATACGCTCCAAACGTATCTGTCCGCCGCACAGAACGAAGCCGAAACGGCGCGTTATTATGCGGAGCGGAGTATCGGTAAAACCGTGGGGGAAGTGTATTATTCCCAAAGCGCTGCGGAAACGGACAACCCCGGCGCCCTGCCGCTTTTTACGGGGGAAACAATCGCCTCGGCAAGTACCCTGTACCCGGATTTTTACGCATGGCTTCAAAATCACTCCGGCCTTACGTGTACCGCCGCCGAGTACGAGGCTGCCCTTAGCACGTATGGGGAATGCCCCAAGTATGTACTGGCGGACGGAAATTTGCGTTTGCCGCTTTTAAAGAACTACATTAAATGCGCCAATGAAACGGACGGAATTACGCAGAAGAAAGCGGGGCTGCCCAATATCACGGGGTATACCGGGTTGGGTGAATCAGAGAACCTGCAAGACGGGGCGTTTGGGAAAAGAACGGAATCGAAACGTTACACCAACGGTACCGGGTACTCTGCTTCCGCCAATGCAATTTATTTGGATGCTTCCCGCTCTTCTTCTGTATACGGTCAGTCGGATACCGTAACGCCTGCGCATACAACGCTCTACCCGTGGGTATGCGCGTATAATGCCGCCGTTGCGGCCAGTACGGCGCAGACGGCCCAGTTTCAAAGTGCGCTGTCGGGTAAAGTGGATGTGCCGTTCGGCAAGACGCAGGCCGATGTTGATTTTGTAGTAGAAAGCTACTCGGACGAAAACGGCAACTGGTACCGCCAATACAAAAGCGGCTGGCTGGAGCAGGGCGGTTTCGGAAAAGGAACCATTACGTTTTTAAAACCCTATTCCGCGCCTCCGAACGTGATAACCGGTTCGGCCAATAAAACGGGGGACGGATTGCCGGCGCGAGGCAATGAGGTGACGGCCACCGGGTTTTATTTGTATGGCGGAAATCAAGATACTCTTTCCGCTTATTGGGAAGCCAAAGGGCAAGGAGAATAAAGATGTTTAACATCGGACAAAAACTGACAAAAGAAAATTACACGGCCGCGGCCGTGTGGTGCGCGAAAAATAAAGCGCATATTGAAAAACAAAACGGGGCGTATATCATCGTGGGGAACGCGCCCGCGCCGGAGCTGACGTATGCCGAAAAGCGCGCGGCGGAATATCCGTCCATGGCGGAACAACTGGATATGATTTACTGGGATAAAGTAAACGGTACGCACGTATGGGAAGAAACGGTGGCGGCGGTAAAAGCCAAGTATCCCAAGCCGTCGGAAGTTGTCATCCCCGGTGAATTAATTTCCGATAATTTATCGGATGTTGCGGACGTCAAGCAAACAGAGGAACAGGAATGAATCCCGGAAGAATTAAGGAATGGCTAGTTTTGCTTGGCATTGTCGGAGGCGTAATTATGTGGTTTGCCACCATGTACGGGCTCCCTCCGCGCGTAGATAAGCTGGAAACAACGGTCGGCACCATGCAGAAACAAATCGACCGCAATGACGTCAAAACCGACATCATTTTGGATGACGTCAAAGAAATTAAAAGTTTTCTTTTAACCCGTCACGGAGGGGGGAAATAATGCCTAATTTTAGCAAGACGAGTGAGGCGAGGCTCCAAACGTGCCACCCGGATTTGCAGGCGGTATGCCGGGAACTTATCAAACAGTATGATTTTTCCGTACTGGAAGGCCACCGCGGCGAAAAGGCACAAAACGCGGCGTATGATACGGGCAACAGCCACGTGCGCTATCCGAACTCGGCACACAACAAAAAGCCCAGTTTGGCCGTTGATATCGCGCCTTATCCCATTGATTGGGGTAATTTGGCCCGCTTTCGGGAACTAATTTATCGCTTTGACGCTGTGTCCGCAGTACTCCGCGGCCGCGGCGAGATTCAAAGCCACTTTGAGTACGGTGCCTTTTGGCCGAATTTCAAAGACTACCCTCATATTCAAATTAAGGAGAAATAATTATGGAACACATTACTGGTGCCTACGCTTGGTTGAAAGCGAACTGGCCCGATATTTTGGCCTTGTGGGCGTGCGTTATCGGCACGGCGGAAATCGTCGTCAAATGGACGGACAGCAAGAAGGACGACGAGGTGCTTGGCAAAGTCCGCGCAGCTGGCGTGAAAGTTATCAGCTGGCTGACCAAATTCGGGTTTGAACAGTCCAAGGCTAAATAATGTGGGAAACATTATTAAAAGCGGTATTGTCGGCGGGGGCGGTGTGGTGTATTGCCGCCCTGTCGGCAAAATTGGCGCGGAAATCCGCCGCGCTAGAACAAGCCCAGCGGGAGGCCGCAGAACATGAAAAAGTGGATAAAGTGCTGGACAGCGTGGCTGATTTGCCTGCTGATGACGTGCGGCGCAGGCTGCAAAACATCGGGCATAAAGAGTAGCGCGGCGATTTGCCGTATACATTTTGATTATACGGATACGGGGGTAAACGAGCAAAACGCCCGGGCCATGCTGGCTTTTTACTGCGTTTGCCACCCACAGGCAAAAGAATGCAAAGAACTGATAAAAGGCTGAAGAATCCTATTTGATTTCTTATTTTTAAGGTATAATATTAGTATAGCAGGGGAAACAGGAGAGGATTTAGCGCTACTAAAAACGCTACTGCTACGACGGGCGGAGCGTGGGCTCCCTCTCCGTTTTCCTATAGAACCATATTCCTCGACTTAGTCGGGGTTTTTTA
>JAUNWB010000074.1 GCA_030540535.1 Elusimicrobiales bacterium | reverse complement strand
AACATCACCCGCTTTGTGCAGAACATTTTAATCAGCGCCAACCGCGGCAAAATCGTGCCGGCCGATTCTTTTAAAAAGAAAGCCGTTAAACCGGGTATGGTTACGGAAGTTCCGAACATGTCTTACCTGATGAAACGTGCCAAAGAAGTGGCGAAGCTCCAAAAAGGCGTCGTGCGCGACGGAGCGCTCTTCCAAACGGCCAGCATGTTCAAAAACGTTGGTACGATGGCTTTCCTCGCCTATCCCTGGCTCGTCAACCAAACCAGCGAGTTGTTATTTGGCGTGAACCCGGGGCTGGACTTTTCCGCCAGCTACGTGCCTTACACGCTGTGGGCGGGGCTCAGCGCGTGGAAACTCAGCAAGACCGCTTATAAAGACGCTTTCCCCATGAACTTGGCGGTAGTGGAAAACCAATTTAAAGACACGCTGTCCCAAATCTTTGACGGTATGGCGGCGATGCCGGCCGAAAACCTGCTGGCTTCTTCCAAGGAAATGACGTCGCTCGCCAAAAAGCTCAACGGGATGATTGATTCTTTAACCGCCGTGGAAGTACGCAATAAAAAAGGCGACGGTAAAAAATTAACCGTGCAGCACGAAGCCGAAGCGGTGGACGCGCTGCAAAAATCGCTTCTGGCGCAGGGTATGCCTGCGGAACTGGCGGAACAGGCGGGGCAGGAACTCCAAAAAGCCTTTGACGCCCTCGGCCACCGCAACGTGAAGCTGATGGACGTTTTAAAACTGGAACATTTAACCCCCGGCATTATCGGTATGGCGTTGGCCACCATGCACGAGCTGAGCGTATCCAACGGGTTCGCGTTTGCCATGCACGAAGTGGTGGGCGAAGGCACATTCGCCAACGCGCTGACGGCGCTTACCTTGTACGGCTCTATGTCCGGCGGGCGCATCCTGGGCAACATCATCAGCCGTTATTTAAGCGGCGGCAGTATGTATGCGCTTTCTTCCGCATTCTCCATCGGCGGTACTGCCATGATGGCGACGGCGGGTGACAGCATCGCCCAGCTGATGACGGGTGCGGTAATCGCCAGCTTTGGGGTGGGTAACTTCTTCTCCCAGATGTACGAATATATGACGGGTTTGTATCCTCAGTACAAACGCGAAATCTCGCTTTTAATCAACTACACCATGCCGGTGGCGGCTGTGTTATCCTTCCCGATGCGCTGGCTGGTAAACTTTACCGGTATCTCCGGCCTGGACTTGATGCTTGCCGGTGCGGCCGTTACGGCCAGCGTGGCGTTAACGCCCGGTATGCTTGCCAACTCCACGGTAGTGCAGGTGGCTAAGTACGAAGGCGGCCGCTTGTGGCAGAAAGTGAAAAACTTGTTCAAACGCGGCGGAAACAATACGCCCGGCAATTTGGATAACGCCGCTCCCGCCAACTAATCTTGAATGAACTAAATACAGAACTCCCCGCAAAAAACGGGGAGTTCTTTTTTATGTCAAGGAAATCCCCCGGCTATGCCGGGAGATATTTATTTGGAACTCTTACAGAACACGCGGGTTTCCGCGCGGGGTGTTTCACGCAAAATTTCCTGGACAGGGATATTTATTTCGCTTGAATCGAGGTGTTTTTGGATGGGCCGTTTGAGGCATAAAAAACCCCCCGGCAATTTTTACCGGGGTGTTCAAATAATCGTGCGGACTATTCCAAAAAGTGCTGGCGTCCGCTGACGATGGATTCCGCGCGCATTAACGAAGCGTCAATGTTTTTGCAGATATGGTCTTCGCCCAGTTTGTGGATGAAGCCGTATTTATCCAGCGTTTTAAGTACGTGTTTTTGCACGTGGGATAGAATCAGCTGTACGCCGTCTTTTTGGCAGCGGTCGTAAATGCGTTCGAGGGCGTGGAAACCCGTCGCGTCGATAGCGGGCACGCTGCGCATACGCAGAATCAGCACTTTGCAGTCCTTGTGGTGTTCCAGCGAATCCAGGAATTTATTGGCCGCACCGAAGAAGAACGGTCCGTTAATTTCGTACACGCTGACGTGCTTGGCGATGATTTTGGTGTCGATATCGTCTTTGCGGCGGACTTCGTCAAACAAATCGTCGTCCGTATTTTTGATTTGGTACACGTCGCTCATGCGTTTCATAAACAGCACGGCGGCCAGCACGAGGCCGAACTCAATGGCCACCACCAAATCTTCCACCACGGTCAGCGTGAAAGTGGTCAGCAAAATGGCGATGTCGCTCGCCGGGGCTTTAAAAAGCGCGGTAAAAGAACGCCAGTCGCTCATGCGGTAAGCCACTAAAAACAGAATGGCGGCCAGCGACGTCATGGGAATTAGGCCGATGTATTTCATCAGGCACAGCATCATGATAAGCAAAAATACTGCGTGTGCCATACCGGCGATGGGGGTGCGTCCGCCGTTTTCGATGTTGGCGGCGGTGCGGGCAATCGCGCCCGTGGCGGGCAGACCGCCGAACAGGCCGGAAGCCACGTTGGCAACCCCGGTGGCGACGAGTTCCATATTGGAGCGGTGCCGCTTGCCGATCATGCCGTCCGCCACCACGGCGGAGAGCAGGCTTTCAATCCCGGCCAAAAACGCAATCGTAAACGCGGCGGGCAGCAGTTTGCGCACCACTTCCAGGCTGATTTCACCCGGCATGTGGGGCATCACAAGCGTGCCGTCCACCTGGCCGAAGGTGGAGGTGATGGTCGCCACGTTCAACCCGCCGAATTTAACGAGCAGCGTGGTAATAATGAGCGCGGCCAGCGAACCCGGGAACACGCGCCATTTTTTAGGCCAAAAAATGATAATCGCCAGCGTTAATAGGCCGACGGCCAGCGTCATCCCGTTGGTTTGGCCGAAGCTGTGCAAATAGACGGACCATTTGGC
Source organism: Elusimicrobiales bacterium (assembly GCA_030540535.1). Taxonomy (GTDB): domain Bacteria; phylum Elusimicrobiota; class Elusimicrobia; order Elusimicrobiales; family Elusimicrobiaceae; genus Avelusimicrobium. The sequence goes on along the minus strand of JAUNWB010000074.1, from coordinate 3,746 downwards.
AAAAAAATCGCTGGGCAGCTGGGTGAGGCCCAGGCCGAAAAAGTCGTTAATCTGCGTAGAAAACAGCACTACGGCGATACCGCTTGTAAACCCGGTGGTGACGGGATAAGGAATAAATTTAATAAACGCGCCGAATTTAAAAAGGCCCATCAGCATTAAAATAATACCGGCCATAATGGTGGCGGTGAGCAGCCCCGCCACGCCGAATTTTTCGATAATGCCGTAGACGATGACGACAAACGCCCCCGTCGGCCCGCCGATTTGCACGCGGGACCCGCCCAACAGCGAAATCAAAAATCCGGCTACTACGGCGGTAATCAGCCCTTTTTCGGGCGTAACGCCGGAGGCAATCGCCAAAGCGATGGACAGCGGCAGCGCGACGCAGGCCACAACCAGCCCCGCGCTTAAATCTTTCAAAATCCGGGAAGAGGTAAAATCTTCGGGGCGGTTTTGCAAAAGCGTCAGTAATTTGGGTTTTAACATCATATTTTATTGGTTAAACAGTTTGCGTAACAGCTTATTATAATGAGGTTCCGGGATTTGCATTCCGGGGGTGGTAATCCGTCCGGCGCGCGGGCCGTGATAGTCGGACCCGGCGGTAGCCAAAAGCCCGTATTTGCGGGTGAGGGCCAGCAGGTCTTGCTTCATGGTAAACGTGTGGGCGGGATAAAACACTTCTACGCCGTCCAGCCCGGCTTCGGTCCAGGCGGGGAAATTCCAGTGTTCGGCCACAATGCCGGGGTGCGCGATAACAGCCACGCCGCCCGCGCGTTTGATGTGCCGGATGGCTTCCACGGCGGTTACGCCCGCGGAGGGAACGTAACCCGGCTGCCCTTGCACCAGCCAGCGGCGGAAGCCTTCCTGGCGGGAGGGCACCACGCCGTTTTCTTTTAACGCGTCGGCCACATGGGCGCGGGAAACGGTGTTGGGGGCGCGTTTGAAGACGTCCTCTTCCGTAATGGGCACGCCCGCTTCTTGCAGCTGGCGGATGATTTGGCGGATGCGGTTTTTGCGGTTTTCGCGGTTTTGCGCCAAAAACGCCTGAAATTCGGGGTTGTTTAAATCCAGGTTATACCCGGTAAAATGCAAATGGTCATGCTCCCGGGTGCTGATTTCAACCCCGGGAGTGAATAAAATGCGATGCTCTTTGCATACGGCTTCGGCGCGGCGGACGCCGTCCGTGGTGTCGTGGTCGGTCAGCGCGAAAATATTGGCGCCGGATTTAATGGCCGCGTGTACTACTTCTTCGGGCGAGCAGGTGCCGTCCGAAAAGTCCGAATGGGTATGCAAATCGATTTTAGGCATTTAAACGCGTTCCACCGCCGTTACGCCGGGGACGAGTTCTTTAATCTTTTTTTCCACAACGGCTTGTAACGTCATCTGCGCGTGCGGGCAGCTGCCGCAGCGGCCGCGCAGGCCCACGGTTACGATGCCGGTTTTTTCGTCTACGCCGATGAGCTGGATGTCCCCGCCGTCGGCTTGCAGGATGGGGCGGATTTGCCCGATTACTTCTTCCACTTGTTCTTTCATATTTTCTCCAAAAACGTGATTTTTCTTTATTATAGCTTTTTTGGGCGGGGGGAAAATAATCCTGCAAAAAAATTGCGCGTTTGGCGAAAATATTGCTATACTTTTGGGGTAATGTTTTTTAGCCTTTGATAAGGAGAAGGTACATGAAAAAAATTATCGCTTTAATTGCGCTTTTGACTTTTGCGGGTGCGCCCGTCTTTGCGCAGAAATATGCCAGCGTCAACGCCAAGAGAGCCAACATCCGCTCTTGCGCCGGCACCAAATGTTCTATTAAATGGTATGCCTGGAAATATACGCCCGTCATCATGGTAAAAACCAATGAAGACAAAAGCTGGGTACTCGTGAAAGATTTTGAAGGTTTCAGCGGTTGGATTTCCGCTGATTTATTAAGCCCCGCGGGCGGTATGTCCGCCAAAGTGGACTTGAACGTCCGCCAGGATCCTTCCGCCAGCGCGGAAATCGTCTGCACGGTGGAAAAGGGCTATCCCTTTAAATACCTGGCCAAAAAAGGCAAATGGATTCAGGTAGTGGACGATCCGGCCGACCCCAAAGCCGGCCAATGCAAAGGTTGGGTGTACAACGCCAACCTGTGGGGTTTCTTTAAACAATAAGACGTTTTTTGCAAGACGAAAGGGGCCTTTGCGGGCCCCTTTTTTGCCCACTGGGCAGGGCTTGAAAAAAGCCGGAAACGGGATATACTGTAATAAAGCGGCCTTGCCAAAGGTTTCGCGAAAAGGGTAAAATATAATTATGAAGAAAATTTTAATTGCTGCGGCCGCCGCCAGCGTGATTGCGTGCGCTTTCTGCCTGGCCCGTTCCGTCAGCGAAGGACGCTTTAACATTTCGGGCACCGTAACCGTGCCGGACCGGCTGGTCCGCATGGCGGAGTCCGACAATAACTCGTGCGCCATTATCGTCAAAAACGAGGCCGACGTTCCCGTGGCCATCAAACGCGTGGTGAACCCCAAGTTCCCGCTTGCGTTTACCATGGGCGAAGAGGACCTTTTGGCCGAAAGTTTGGACGGAGCGCTTAAACTGGAAGTGCAAATTAACAATCACGGCCAGTTGGGGCTGATTAAGCAGGGCGATATCTTCGGCTCTTCCGAAGAGATGATTAAACCCAACGCCAAAAACGTGCTTGTTCAGGCGGATAAAACCATGGGGCGCGTGCAGTTGGCGCGCAACGTGAAGGGCAACTTTTTCCGCACCGCCGCCAGATAAATAAGCCGTACACGGATTACACAATGGATAAGAGAAATCTTATCCGTTGTTTTTTATACCTAAACTCCCCAGCGTTGGAGCCGGGGAGTTTTTTATGTCTGAAGACGGATATGCGCTGCGGCGGAGGAAGGTTACCGGCGGGTGTTGGTTTCAAAATCACGTTTGATTTCTTGCAGTAATTCCATTTGGTAAATTTGCCGGGCGTACAGGCGGGGCAGGGCACAGGAATATAACGGATAAATGCGGATCAGTTCCGCCAGCAGTTTTTCGGTCTGGCGGAAATGGCGTTCCAGCCGGGCAAAAAGCGCGGACGTGTCAGGCGCGTGTTTCATGGGGTTGCTCCCGTCCGCCCGCGCGTTGCCGGATGAAAAGAAAAAAGGGCGGACTTCTAATAGGGATTCGAGCCGCCTAAAAGAAGCCGCCCCTTCCGCGCCCGAAGGCGCGGAAAAAGGAGGCTTTTCACCTCTAGCTCGAATCATATTTGGGCTTGTAGCAGCCCAAATAACGGGTGTTCTTCGCACCATAGAGGCAAAAATCCTTAAATCTTTTATGTAGTTAGTATACCATTTTTGGCGGGTTGCCCGCGTGCGTTCCCGGGTGATTGGTTTTTGGGATAGGGCTGCGTGGTGAAAACTGGTATAATGTTTCCATGAAAAAATTTATTTTAACGGGTTTGGCGTTTTTGTGTGCGTGCGCCGCATTTTCGCAGGTGAGCGTTATCAGTGTGACGGACGAAAACAAACATTCCAAAAAAGAAGATTTTTTCCATACGTTTGAGTATTATATTCTTCCTCTCGGCCGTCCGGCGGGCGGCAAATGCCAGGCCACGCGCATCGGACGGCGCTGGTTTGCCACGGCGGCGCATTGTGTCACCCCGCTGTGCGACAACGGATGTACGCTGGAGGTGGATTTGCTGGAACAGCCGATGTCCGCCCGCGCTTCCGTACAGCATTCGGCCAAGAAACCGGCCGTTTTTGTACACCCGGAGTATAAAC
>JAUNWB010000073.1 GCA_030540535.1 Elusimicrobiales bacterium | reverse complement strand
CATCGCGTCCTGCGCTTTGCGGATGCGGGCGTTGGAGATCATCTTCATCGTCTGCATAATCTGCTGCGTGGATTTGATGGCTTTAATGTTTTGCCGTATGTCCCTAAGCGATTCCATGGTTCACCTATTTGTTGCGCGCTTCCAAGATGGACACGTAGTCGGCGATGCCGGCTTCCAGCGAATAGTCCGGCTCGAAGCCGAGTTTTTCTTTGGAAAGCGTCATATCCGCCTGCGTTTTAAGCTGGAAGAACGGATACGGATTGTCGATGTATTCGGGTTCCAGGTTCGTGCCGAGTTCTTTGTTCAGGCAATTAATAATGGCGTTATAGTCGCGCGGAATGCCGGTGGCGGCGTTGTAGACGCCCGTTTCTTTGCCGTTGTTCAAGGCGCAGAGGTTGATTTTGACGATGTCTTTGACGTACACAAAATCGCGCTGCTGCTCGCCGAATTTAAATACGCGCGGGCGTTTGCCTTCTTTCATCTGGTTGTAAAGCTGGTAGACCATGCTGGCCATTTTGCCTTTGTAGTATTCGCCGGGGCCGTACACGTTGAAATAGCGCAGGCCGATAATCGTCATGTCGTTATTATCTTCGGCAAACTGGCGGGCGACGTTGTCCATAATCACCTTGGAAAAACCGTATACGTTTTCCGGGTGGGTGGGCTGAGACTCCACATTGGGCACCGGGCCGTTGCCGTACGTGGCGGCGGAAGAAGCGTAGATTACTTTTTTAATGTCGTTTTCGGCCGCAAAGGCAAGCAGGTTTTTAAACGCTTCCACGTTTTGTTCCATCATGGCTTTTTGGTCCATAACCGTGGTGTCGGTGATGGCGGCTTCGTGGAAAATGGCGTCGAAATACATATCGTGCGGCATGTATTCAAACAGGTCCGCGGTGATAACGTCGCCTTTAAAACCGATTAAGTTTTTGAAGTTGCCGTTTTTGGAAAAATCGTCCAACACGGTTACTTCATGGCCTTGCGCTTCCAGGGTTTTGGCGATGTTGCTGCCGATAAACCCGGCGCCGCCGGTAACTAAATATTTTTTCTTCGTTTTAGCGTCCATTTAAAACTCCTATTTGCCGGCTTTAAAAACCGATTTAAAAGCGTCCAGCAGGGCCACCACTTTTTCTTCCAGCTCTTTGGTAAGTTCGTTGGAAGTGTTCAGCTCGTCCAATACGTCCGCACGTTCGGCGCGGGCATAGGCCAAAAGCTGTTTTTCGTAAGCGAGTACGTCCGTCACTTCAATCCCGTCCAAATAGCCGTGTACACCCGCATAGAGAACCAGCACTTCTTCGCCTACTTTAAGCGGAGAGTATTGGTCCTGTTTTAAGAGTTCCGTCATGCGTTTGCCGCGCGCGATTTGGCGCTGGGATTCTTTGTCAAGTTCGGAGCCGAACTGGGCAAAACCCGCCAGTTCCTGATACTGGGACAAATCGATACGAAGCGTACCGGCCACTTTGCGCATGGATTTGCGCTGGGCCGAACCGCCCACGCGGGACACGGACAAACCAACGTTAATGGCCGGTTTGATACCGCTCAAAAACAAGCTGCTTTCCAAATAAATCTGTCCGTCCGTAATGGAAATTACGTTCGTGGGAATATAAGCGGACACGTCGTTGGCCTGCGTTTCGATAATCGGAAGCGCGGTCAGCGAACCGCGGCCGTTTTCTTTGGAAAGTTTGCACGCGCGTTCCAAAAGTCTGGAGTGCAAGTAGAACACGTCGCCGGGATAGGCTTCGCGGCCTGGCGGACGGCGCAAGAGAAGCGACATCTGGCGGTATGCCTGGGCGTGTTTGGACAAATCGTCGTACACAATCAGTACGTCTTTGCCCTGCCACATAAAGTATTCGCCGATGGCGCAGCCCGCGTAAGGGGCGATGTACAAAAGGGAAGCCGGATCGGACGCGGTAGCCGATACCACCACGGTGTAATCCATGGCACCGAAATCCGTCAGCGTTTTGACGACTTGCGCCACCGTACTCTGCTTTTGGCCTACGGCCACGTAAATGCAGATGCAGCGTTCCGATTCGGGAATGTTCTTTTGGTTGATAATGGCGTCCACCGCGATGGCGGTTTTACCCGTCTGGCGGTCGCCGATGATAAGTTCGCGCTGGCCTTTGCCGATCGGCACCATGGCGTCGATGGCTTTGATACCGGTCTGCAGCGGCTGTTTAACGGGCTGGCGGTCGATAATACCGGGGGCGACGATGTCCAAAGGCATGTTTTTATCGGTCTTGATTTCGCCTTTTCCGTCGAGCGCGTTGCCGAGCGGATCCACCACGCGGCCGATCATGTCCGCGCCGACGGGGATGCTGATAACTTCCCCGGTGCGTTTAACGGTGCCGCCTTCATGCACCAAATGGTCCGCGCCCATGAGTACGCAGCCTACGTTGTCGTACTCCAAGTTCATCGCCATGCCTTTGACTCCGTTTCCGAAGTCCACCAGTTCCGAGGCTTTTACGTTGGAGAGCCCGTGTACGCGGGCAATCCCGTCGCCCACCTGGATGACGGTACCCACTTCGCTGATGTCGGCTTGAGCGTCAAAACGTTCTATTTTTTCTTTAATGATATTGGTTATTTCTTCAGGTCTGATTGCCATATAGTTACCGTTATTTAGTCAATTCTTCCCGCAATTTGGCAAGTTGCCCCTGCAGGCTTCCGTCCACCAGTTCTCCCCGGCACCAGATTTTGAGTCCCCCCAACAGGTTCGGGTCGGTGTGAAAAGACGCCTCCGCCTTGCCGCCGTAACGCGCGGACAGGGCTTCTTCGGTCTTCTTTTTCTGCTCGGCGGACAGTTCCCGCGCGGAATATACTTCCGCCCGGATGATATTTAACCGTCCGTCCAAAAGTTCTTCCACCTGCCGCGTAATGGCAGGCAGCAGGGAGTAGCGCTTGGCGTCGAGCAACAGTTCGATGAAAGCGGCCGTTTGCGGCGCAGTTTTCAACGCGTCGCGGACGGCTTCTTTCTTTTGGAGCAGGCTGACGCGCGGGCTGGTCATGTATTCGCCCGCCGAAGCAAGCGCCTGTTCGGCCGCGCGCAAATCGGCCGCCCGGAGCGCGGCTTCTTCATTGGTGGCGCTTAGGCCGTCGTAAGCGGCGGCGTAACGCTGCAACGCGATTCTGTCTGAACTGTTCATTATTTAGCCTTTACTTCTTCCAGCACGCGGTTGACCGCTTCCTGGGCGGACTCAACGCTAATCTGCTGGCGGATGACTTTTTCGGCGGCCAGCACGGCGGTGCGGGCGATTTCGCCCCGCACTTCGGCCAACGCCTGGTTTTTTTCGGCTTCAATTTGCGCTTTGGCTTGTTCGGCCAGCCGTTCGGACTGTTCCTTCGCCGCGGCCAAAATTTGGTCGCGCTGCGTTTCGCCCACGCGTACGGCTTCCGCCATTTTTTTGGCGGCTTCGTCCGCAATTTGGGCCAGTTTTTCGTCCAGTTCGCGCTTTAATTGTTCCGCAGACTCACGGGCTTCCTGCGCCTGCTTTTTATCGTCGGCGATTTGCCGTTCGCGTTTTTCCAAAGCACCGATAATGCCTTTCCACGCAAATTTTTTAAGCAAATAGACGAGCAGTAAAAAGTTGCAGACGGTAAGAATCATCACCCCGTAGTCGGGTTTCAATAAATCTTCCATATCCGCTTCCTGCTGTTATTTCATTACCATGGTGAGCAAGCAGATTACCAAACCCAACATCGCGGCGCCTTCCAAAAGCGCGGCGATGATGATCATCGTGGTGCGCAGGTCAGAACCGGCTTCGGGCTGGCGGGCGGTGCCTTCCAAAGCGGCGGTACCGATTTTACCCAAACCGAGGCCCGCGCCAATAACGGTAAGACCGGCGCCAATACCGGCAGCGATGTATTTAAGTGCTACGAGTTCCATATGTTTTCTCCTTTCGGGCTAAAGCCCTTTTTACTAGATTTTTTAAATTAATGCGTATGAATGACGGACCCGGCGAAAATGGCGGTGAGCAGCGTAAATACATACGCCTGTAAAAACGCCACCAACAGTTCCAAGCACGTCATAAAAATCTCAAGCCCCATCGCCGGCAGAAGCGAACCCGCCCCTGCGGCCACGTGCATATTCCCGACAATAAAAATAATGAGCAGCAAGCAGATCAGCACCATGTGCCCGGACAGCATGTTGGCAAACAAACGAATCGCGAGTACGCACACTTTAATAATTAAGCTGACTACTTCCAATGGGAAAATAAGCGGCACCAGCCACCCGGGCGTGCCGGACGGCACAAAGCCTTTCAAAAACCCGATGGGGCCATGGAATTTAAGACCGCTGAATAAAATCAGTCCGCCGGAACAAAGCGCCAGCGCGGCGGTGACGGAAATGTTGGAGGTGGCGGTTTTCATTTCGGGAATCATACCCGCCAGATTGACGCTTAAAATAAACAGGAAAAGCGTGCAGAAATACGGCAGAAAAGAACGGCCTTCAGCCCCCATGTTGGGCAGAACCATACCGTCGCGGATGAACGTCACGTATTCTTCCGCCAGCGCGGTGAGCAGGCGCCCCGCGCGGCTTTCGTGCCGGCGCGAAACCCAGTAAAGCCCCAAAAACAAAATAACGCTTACTGCTACGATTGTTACAGAGTGGGTGGTAACGGGCATACGAAGGCCGCCCAGCGTAACACCCCAGTCATGGTCTAAAATGTGGTGAGAAATAATTTCAGCTACGTCCATCTTTTTTATCCGCCTTTTTTAAATTTGCGTCCGCGCAGGACATATTTTTAGCCGCGCGCAAAATAATATAAAATCCCAAAGCAAACCCGGCAAACGCGCCCGCAACAAGCAGCCACGGCCCGGAACCTAATTTTCCGTCCAGCACATAACCGGCCCAGGTACCCAGCACCACCGACACCGCAAATTCAATTCCCAGCGAGGTGATTTCTACATGGTCCTGTTTGGAAAAAGGCCCCAACGCCATACGTTCCCCCAGGTTACTTACCGAGCGGTAAGTATACCAATATTATAAAACAATTTCCGGCAAAAAGCTATCTTTTCGCGCGAAAAAAACCGCTCTCTTTTATTGTATTAAAAAAACCCCGCTTTTGGGGCGGGGTTTTTTGGTAAAAAATACGTTTTTATACGGCAAACGTAAAGATTTTACACTCGTAAGGCTTCAAGTTCAGTTCATAGCCCTGGGAAAGCATTTCAGGCGTGACGGTGAGTTTCTCGCCGGAGAATTCCTCCGTAATCGTTCCGTTTTCGCCGTAAACGCCTTTCATGGATACCCGGCCTTTGGCGGGGGTTCCGCTGTAGTTAATGAAAATCATCTTTCCCGTATTCATTTGCTTCCACTGCCAGGACAAAATGTTACGGTTGGAATCATCCCCCAGCGGGGCTACGTCGCGCAGGGACCATTGGCCCCCGTGGAAAGCCGGCTCGGACGCAATTTCCAGCAGTTTCCGGTAATACGCGTGGACGGCTTCGTCCTCTACAAACGAGTCTTTGGCGTACTGAATCGGCATGCGCGCGGGGCGGCCCAAAATTTGGAACAGGTGGAAAAGCCGTGCGCCGGGCAGCGTGGCGATAATGGTGCTGGCGGCGAGCGATTTTTCGCGCCCGAAAGCTTTTAGGGCTTCTTCTTCGTCGTGATTGGACGTAAAGCGGATGGAACGCATTTGGTACAAGTGTTCCGCGCCCAGGTGGCCTTTGATGTTTTCCGGCGTGGAAAAGCGAAGGCGGTCGTAGAGCACTTTATCGTACGTATAGTCGAAACCCATTTCCTGGATTTCCCATTCAAGACCCCAATACACTTCGGCAATAAATACAAATTCGGGATATTTTTCGCGCACGGCGTTTAATGCCTGGTGCCAAAATTCTTCTTTGGGCAATTCGCCGCCGATAAATTCCCACCACGTATCGCGGTGTACTTTATTAAGCGAAAGCATCGCCATATCGCAGCGTACGCCGTCGCACATGCCGGCTACGCGGCAAAGGTTATCCAGCATAAATTCGCGCGTTTTGGGATTAAAATAATTCAGCTGCGCGCTGTCGGTCCACGGTGCGAAATACGGGTCGCGCCCGTGGGCGATATATACGCCGTCCGGGTTTTTAAAAAACCAGTCTTTATGCGCATGCGGCTCGGTCTTGCCCGTGTTAATAAACAAATCCGGGTTGGCTGTAACAGCCGGGCAGTCGATAGCCGTATGGTTGCCCACAAAATCGAGCAGTAAAATCATCCCCTTGGCGTGGAGTCTTTCGCGCAGTTTGGCGAGGGCTTCATTCCCCCCCAGCGCTTCGTCCACTTCGTATTCGTAGACGGCATACGGAGAAGCCGTAATGTCGTTTACGTTAAAATCCGGCTCGATATTCCGGATGGCGTCTTTAATTTCGTCCACACCGCGCGCAATTTCCCGCGCGGCCGGGCTTTGTTTCCATACGCCCATCAGCCAAACGGCGTCAAACCCCATGGCTTTGGCGTCGTCCAGGAATTGTTCCGGAACGTCGGCCAAGTTAAAAGCACGCCCGTGCTTCGCTTCCAGGCGGTTAAGCCAGGAACGCGTATTTACTTCTAAGATGTGCGGATTTGTCCTCATACATAATTCCCCTATTATGTTTTATAGCACTTTCTGACGGCGCTTGCAAACATTTTTTTACCGTACGGTAAAATATAAA
>JAUNWB010000072.1 GCA_030540535.1 Elusimicrobiales bacterium | reverse complement strand
AACAAAATGGACAAAAAACAGGCTTATACCTGGGGCGCCATTGTGGTAGTATGTTTTATTGCGCTCATTACGCTGGCCTCTTTTTTGGGGGACGCGGACGACGCTTCTTTTGACGGATTTAATACCCGCGGGTATGATTTGGCTCAAATGCCTTTTGTTAATGACGAAGCGGAAGAATATCTGCTTGCGTCCAAATACCCGGATATGAAAAATAACGGTTCCACCATGCTTTACAGCCAGGCGGACAAAGAAGCCCGCCAGGAAGCCGACGCGGAAGCCGCGGCGGCGGAAGCTGGGACGGATTCGGAAGAAACCTCCTCTTCGGATTATGCTTCTTCCTCTTCCGGCGGTTATTCCGGCCGTGGCTATACGGGCGGAAGACGCGGCGGCGGAACGGGTACTCCTACGCAGGTGGGGCAGCTCGGTTCTGCCAGCATGGGGCATGCCGGCGGCAGCGGCATGAGCGGTACGTTCGGTGCCCCGAGAGGGGACTTCTCTCCCTATAAAAGCCAGGAAAAAGGCTCCGAAATCCAAACGCAGCTGAAAAATACGGATGCGCGCCGCGCGCTTTCCCAATTTGCTCAAACCAGCCGTGCGGCTGCAGGACTCAAAGACAACAAAAACGCCAACGCCAAACGCGCTTTGATGGGCGGCAGTATCCGCGGCAGCGAAGCGTTTACCGATTCCGGCGTGGATCTTAGCAAAACCGCCGGCCTGGAACTGGATACGAACGCGCCCGTGTCTTCCGCCGATTTGAGCAACTTGGATAAGGCCGTTTCCGACGCTGCCGATAAAGGAAAAAAGGATAAAGACGACTTTTTAAATGATTTAAAACCTAGTTTTTGGGAACAGCTGGGGCAGAATTTATTAAACGCCGGGATACAGGTGGGGTTGAACTATGCGATGGACGGCTTGGCGCAAACCCGGGCAAATGCAGTTGGAAACAAGGCGTTAAATGAATTGGGCCAACAACCGGCTGATGGCTTTGCGGATAATTTAAAAGCCAAATTCCCCGATGCTTTTAAAGATGGGGGAAGTTTGGCCGGAGCCGACTTAAAAGGGATGACTCTTGATGACGCTTACGCTAAAGCGTATGGCAGTTCTCCTACCGGCAAGCCGGCTATTAAAGCTCGTCAGGATTTTTATAAATCTACACCTGCGGGAACTGAGAAATATTATACTGCCTGGGACAGAAGCTATGAAAATAACTTTTGGAGTACGCAGGGCAGTGTTATTACGCAAGCGTTCAGCGGGGCTGTGAGCGGCGGAGAAGGCGGTGTAAGTGTTGCTCCTGTACGACAGGGAAATCGCAATTCTTCCCGTTCTCGCGGTAATTCCGGGTCTTGTACCGGTAATAAAAATTGGGTGTGCCGCGGTTCGGGCAGCAACCAAGTTTGTCAATGCGAATAGTTTTTTGCATTTTTCTATTTTAGGAGGAATTTATGAATATCTTTAAATGGATAACGGGCCGGGCCGGGAAAGTGGCTCTCTCCGCCATGCAGACGGTGGGGCTGACGGCCGTGGTCGGGGTGGCGGGTGTCGCCGCCTGGCAGTACTTGGATTCTCCCGCGGAAACCAACAATACGTTTACTCCCGCGGCGTATGATTCCGGCGAAGTGGTTTATGTGGCAGGTGCGAATACGGGCGCTTATGCCGGCGGTTCATATGCCGGGGGCGGAGAGTCCCAGTCGTCCATGCAAATTTCCGCCAATACGTTGAAACGTTTGGAACGGCAGGAAATGTCCCAGCTGGCGGCGGAAGAAATGGCCGAATATGCGCCGGATTATTCCGCGTCTGTAGCTTCTTCCGCTCCCACCCAAGCCTATCAAATGGGCGGTACGGAAGGTTTAGGCACCGGGGCGAACGTTGCCAATGAGTTTGATTTAAAAAATAACCCTATGGCCGCTATGCAGCAAAGTATGGCGGGCGTAACCGATATGATTTCCCAGGCCCAGGCGCAGGCACAACAGCAGGCTCAGGCGGCTGCGCCGGGGCAGGCTCCTGCGGGGGCTCCGGCTTTAGCCAGTGCGTCTAAAAACTGGGGGTCTTCTAAGGCAACCGGCGGTTCTTCAGGAAACGCGTTTAATTCTTCTTTTGCCGTGCAGGACAGCGGAAAAAATAAAGGTTCCGTTTCGGCGGCAGATGCCGCTAAACAAGCGGGAGATGTAATGGCTTCCGCGCAGGCGCAAGCTGCCAGAATGATGAGAGAAGGTTCCAGCATGCGGGCCCGCTCTTCTTTTGGCAATAACAGCATGATTGGCGACGGACGGGATGCGTCCGTGCAAAATTCCCGCACGTCTAAAGACGGCCGTGATTTGGATTTTATCCGCCGCCGTTCCGCGGATGCCGCCAAAAATAAAAACCGTTCCGCCGTGGAAGGCGCACGGGCCTTTTTGGCAAGCACTAAAGTTTCCGGCGGTATGATGATTTCTTCTGACAATGTTACTACCGGGCAGGGGCAGGGTTCCAAAGATTTCAACCAAGACTATGATGCTAACTTGCGCGGTATTAAAACCTGGGGTGCCGGCATTGATGATTATGTCAGTCAGCGTGATAAAGACCGCCACAGCATGCAGACTTGGCTGTGGATCGCTATTGGAACGGCAGTTGCTGCTGCGGCTACCATTCCTTTTATTAAACATATTACGGTTTTAGGTATTCCCGTCGGATTAATTTTAGCTCTTGTTTTAGCAGCGGCTGCAACGGCGTTTTGTGCGGTTGGGTTTGCTAAAGCCATGGCGTATGCAAAAAACTATGGCTCTACGGGTTATTCTACGGCCGCGATGATAACCACGGGTGTTTTAATCGCCGGGGTGTGGTCTTCGTTCTTCCTTAGCGGAGCGCATAAATTAATCACAAAGCATGCCGGTACAATATTAGGGCTTACCATTGGCGGTTCGATAATGGGCGGTTTTATGGCTGGTCAAAGTTCCGGTACGCCCAGTGTGGAAGGCGGCTTGCAAGGTTCTGAGGAAGAAGCTGCTGCGTCTACAAGTAAATAACGAGGCGACTTATGCAAATTGGAAAGATTATTATAGAACCTTGGAACCGGCGTAATTTTATAGGCCGGATAATAGTTTTGACGCTGCTTGCTCTGTGGCTTGGCTGGGGGCTGACGATATTTATGGAAGGCCGTCAAATAAACGCCCGTTTTCAAGCGTTGCAGGAAGAGCAACAACTGAAAGAAGAGCGTGCCCGCCGGGCCGCGGCGTACCGCAATATGTTGGAACAGCAACAACACCCGCAGAACCGTGTTCAAAACGCGGTGGACGGCGTGAAAAAATAGGAGAACGTTATGAAAATCCTTCATTTCTTAACAAGTAAAGCGGGAAAATTGGTAGTAGGCGCCCCCCAAATGCTTACTATTGCCGGGGTTGGATTAATGGCAACTTATGGGGCGTTTAAAACGGACCAGATTTTGGATAAGGATACTCCTATCAGAACCTTGTCTTCCGTTTCCGCTTCTTCTTCGTACGAAGGTTTAAACCGCCGTGCGGATGGGATGCTTTCTTCCATGAACATCCAAAACCGGGCCGGAAGCAAAGGCGTGGCTGTTGGGGCGGACAGGGAACGTTTGGAAGGGACCCGTTCCAAGAATGATTTTGGTTTAACGGCTGTAGATAATTTAGGCCGTACGGTATCGGTTCCCGGTGCCGGGGCTGCGGCGGCTACCTCTGCTACTGACGGACTTGGGTCCGGCGGGGTGGATATGGTGGAAGTCGGCGGAGGAAGCCCGTCTACCCGTGCTTCTGTGCCGGGTGTAAGTTCTTCTTCTGTCGCCCAAGGTGCAACGGGCGGTCAAGCTCCGGCCGGAGATTCTTCCGGCGCCCGCTTAGCTTCCGCTTCTATGGCCCGCGCCTCCGGTAATGCCTTTAATGCCGCGTCCGGCTCTATTGGCGGTGGAAGCGCCGGCGGCTCGGCTGGCGGCCGGGGCGGTGCCTCGGGCTCCCGTTCTTCCGGCTCGGAAGGTTATCAGTTTTCCGGCGCGATGCCTAGCGGTTCCAATGTTGTTTCGGCTTATAGCGGCTTATCCGGCGCGCAGACGGGTCCTTCTCATTTTGTGGCGGGGGGGCGGAATGCTTCCGTTGGCCGTGGGGGCCGCCGGGTAAATGAGGCGGATGATTTGAAGAAAATCTCTAAAATGTCGGCCGATGTCGCTAAGGACCGTAACAGAGGCGTAGTTGCGGGGGCGAAACCCTTTTTAGCCAATTCCGCCACTACGGCCGGTATGAGTATTGAAAGCGGTGCTGATACGACGACCACGGGTTCGGCTGATTTTGCTACGCCGGAATCACGTAACTTAAAAGCACTTGGAGATTGGGGACAGAAACAAGAAAATACGGCGGCAGCCCGCAGTAAGGCGCGAACCCGATTATTGTGGATGACGTTGGCTTTGGTAGCTGCGGCTTTAGGCACAATGGCATTTGCGGGTGGGTTGATTTTAAAAGGACGTATGCAAATGATGCTGGGTAAAGCTATGATGGCTCTCCCTTGGGGCAAAACTGCCGGTGCGATGATGATGGCTAAAGGCAGACTCAGTATGGCTTTGGGATGGGGCGCTATTGCTTTAACCGGTGCTTATGCTTTCACTGTTCTTGGATTTGCTATTGATTATATGAGTAAATATGGTGGCGGCTTTATGCCTATTTTATCCACTGTCGCTTCGTTGGGTGCTGTGGCGGCTTTGACTATTACGGGTGTCAAGGCTATGAAAGCCCAGGTCTTTTCTACTGATATAGCCAAGTTCCAGGGGCAGGTTTTAGGCGTATTAAAACAAGCTGGAGTTGCCGGGGGCAGTACGATGGCACAACAGGTAATCAGTAAAGCGGCGAACGAGTAATTAAACAGACTATTTCAGAGGGGCCGCGTTGGCGGCTCCTCTGCGTATTTTTGTAGGGGTTCATTATGCAGAATCAAAACGAAAACGAACAGCAGGAAAAGCAACCGCTTTTTGTGCATTTATGGCAGGAAACTAAAGACGCTTTTTCGTCTAAAAAAGCGTGGATGCTGCTCGTTTTCTTTTTGGTTTTACTTTTTATCGGCGGTTTTGTGCCTGTGGGTAAAATTCCTTTCCTTCGCAACTTGGCTTATGCTATGGGGTATACGCCGGATGAAACCCAAAAAATTTCGCTCCTGCGGGCGTTATTTTCTTGGAATGAACATCAAAAAATCCTGCGCGGGGAACTGCCGGACCCGGACGCCGTTTCCATTTTCGGCGAGGGCGGCGGTTTCTTGACGGCCTCTGCCGCCAAGGCGCAAAATAAACTAATCAATTTGCGTGCCGTAAATTCTTCTCTGGCCCGTAAAGGTCAGCCGCAAGATGTGTTAAAAGGTTCCTACTATTCCTTTGATACAGGGGAAAACAAGAAGCCGTCTGATATCAAAATTGGGAATACGAAGGTTTCCGCGTCCACCCAGGCTAATGCGGTTCAAACCTCGGAAGTGTATTTCGGGGCGGATGCCGCTGCCGTTACACGTGATAAAACGGACGGATTTAATTCCGTGGGCACGCTGAAAAAAATTAAAAACCCGAATATCGCCGGTGCCGGGCCGGATGATTGGATGGGCCGTTTGGTGGATAAAGCCACGCGTTCGGATCCGGGGCTTGCCAACATCGCTAAAAATATAGATAAGGGCGGGATGCTCTCTAAGTTGGGCGGTGTGCAGGAATTAGGCAACAGCCGCGCCCATAAAGATTTGTACCACGCTTGGTTATACGGCAAAACGGCGCGCCGAACGTCTAACCCGGTGCTTAAAAAAACATTGGCTTCCGCCAGTTTTGATAATGCGGAAATGCCGAAGTCCGTTTTTTCGGCTTCCGGTTTTTCGGGCGTGGGTATCAATCCGGATGACGTCGTGGCCGACATGGACAGCGTTAAAAAATATTTGGAGCAGGATAAAGAATGCCAGGAGGCTATGTCCTCGGTCGGAGAGAAGGTGGGCGATTTGAAAAAGAATGCGCGTGGGCACATTGTGCAGATTAAAGGTTCCTTCCCTGCTACCTGCGGTGATGTCGCCGGGGCCGGGGGCCAGTATAGTGTCCACCTGAATGAGGCAAAGCGTGCATGTGCCGAAGTAAATAAGGCTTATGGTGCAACATTAAAAGGTAAATGCAGTATTTCGATTACCGAAGGTGCCTGTACTACCAATAAGTTAGAGGACCGCTTTTCTTCTTTTTCTTCTTATTGTGAAGAAGAAGACAAAAAATGTAACGCGCTTGCCACGCCGGAAGAGCAGGCTGCCTGCCATGAAGAAGTACGCGGCAAAAAGTCGGAAGAATACAAAGGCGGGGACTGTGCGGAAGGGTGTGGGGCAGACGCCATCGGCCAACTGGTGGGGGAAACTTTTAACATCAGCACGGAAGACGGAAAACCCCGCAATCCCGACGCCAGCGGTTTCTTTTCGGAATTAAATTGGGGCGGCAGCAACCTGTGGATCGGAAATGTGGATTAGCGCATAAAAGCGTAAATTTCCCCTTGAAAAAAACGGATTTAATTGTATAATAAAAGTAAGGACGTATCTAGGCAAGTTGTTACGGAGTGGGGGACCATCTTCGAACAACGGCACTTTTTATTATAGTTGCAAGGTATACGGGAGGCCGCAGTAAAGGTCTGCCCGGGCGGTGAGGGGCCAATCCCTCGCTTTTT
>JAUNWB010000071.1 GCA_030540535.1 Elusimicrobiales bacterium | reverse complement strand
AAACGACACATGCTGCCCGCCGATAAACAAAATGGCAAGCGCGCACGCCACGATTTTCATCGTACTGCCGGAAAGGTGAATGGTGGCGCACAAAGGCACCACGAACCCGGCCACCTCTTCGCGCACGCCGATTTTTACAGCTTGCTTCAGCGTTACCGGGATGGTGGCGGCGGAGGACTGCGTCCCGAGCGCGGTCACGTACGCCACCAACATCGTTTTAAGCATAAAAAACGGATTTTTCCGCCCGATAATCCCCGCCAATACAAACTGCAAAACAAGCATTACCGCGGTAATGGCAAAAATCAGCACGATGATTTTGGCAAACACGCCCAGCACCGCGGCCACCTGTCCGCCGACGGTCATATTCAAAAAAATACCGAAAATATAATACGGGAGCAAAGGGATAATCACGCGGACGATTACTTTATCCACGATATCGCGGAAATCCAGCATAACGCCTTTTAAGCGGTTGCCCGGAATGACGGCCATCCCAAGCCCCAGCGTAAACGCCAAGACGAGCGCGCTCATAACGTCCATCACCGCCGGCATGGCTACGGTAAAATAAGGCTTCAGCTCCGCGCCCGCCGCAAATTCGGCCATATGGGCCGAAGGGTCCAATAAAAACGGATATGCCAGTTCCGCCACGCCAAAACTAAAAAATCCCGAGGCCAGCGTAAACCCATACGCAAGTGCGGCGGTAATAAACAATAGTTTCCCGGCCGAGCGGCCCAGTTCCGCAATACCCGGGGCCACCAGGCCCACAATAAGCAAGGGAATGATAAAACCCAAAAAATTCCCGAACAGGCCGTTAAACGTCAGCACGCCGCGCACCAGCCACGCCGGAAAGAAAAGCCCGCAGACAATCCCCAGCACAATGGCACAAATCACGCCGGGCAGAAGGCCCCATTTTAACTTAATATGTAATTTCCGTTTTCTTATTTTCATAATATCATTCAATTATACGAAATTCCTTCTCTCTATACAGCAAATGTTATATAATACCTTATCTTTCCGGGAGGAAACCCTTTCATGCGCAAACTTGCCGCCGCCGTTTTGCTCGCCTGCTGCACCGTCAGTGCCGCCGCGCTCCGCTTTACGCCGCAAACTGCGTTGACCCAAGATAAAATGCTGCCCGCCGTGTTTACGGTAGACACCTATGTAGCGGCCTTTTTGGAATCTTCCCCCCGCTTAAAAGCGCAAAAAAACGCGTTACAAGCCGCCCAAAACACGTATAAAAACGCGTTTACCAACGCATTTTTGCCATCTTTTTCGTTCGGCGCGTCCGCCGATAAAACCTATAACCGCTACCGCCGGCTCTCGTCCTGGGACGATTTAAACCACGCCGATTCTTCCGCCCGTGCCCAGGGCGGCTGGAACCTGTTTAACTCCGGCAAGGACGCGCTGGCTTATAAATCCGCGTCGCTGGACTGGCAAATTTCTCAAATTGAATACGAAGAAAGCGTCCAAAACTTCGTGCTGGAAGCCGTACAAACGTATTACAATTTGCTTTTGGGCGAAAAACTGCTTAAAGTGTACGAAGACGATTTACAAGTGGCGCAAAAACAATACGAGCAGGACAAAATCCTCTACGATAACGGACTCAAAACCCGCTCGGACCTGCTCTCCAGCGAAACCAACTTCCGCAGCAGCCAGCTGTCGCTCTTTTCCGCGCAGAACGATTATGAAAACGCGCTCAAAAATTTTAACATCGCGCTCAACCTTCCCGTGGAACGCCCCGCCAAACTGGACGAAACCATCTCGGAAGATTTACCGGCACTGCCCGGCCTGGACCAAGACCTTACCGCCGCCCTCGCCCACCGCTACGATGCGCGCACCCGCCGCCTGCGCCTGCGCCAAAGCGACGTCAGCCAAACGCTGGACAATTTAAACACGCTTCCCTCCGTGTTTGTGGATTTGTTTGCGTCCACCGGGCGCGGGTTCAACTCGCACGAATTGTGGGAATACAACTACGGCATTTCGGCCGGAATCAGCTTTGACATCGGTTTTTTCTACCTGGACAAATACCGCTCCCGCCAAAACATCCGCCTTTCCAACGAAAACGCGCATTTGGAATACGAACAATTCCTGCGCTCGCTGCGCGATGCGGTGGTGGAAGCGCGTAACGCGCTGCTGCTTAAAATGCGCAGCTTGGAAATTTCCAAACTCCGCCTGCAGGCCGCCGAACAAAAGTTCGAAGCCACCCAATTAAAATATAAAAACGGGCTCATGAGCGCGACCGACTTAACCGTCGCCCGGCAGGAAATGATTTCCGCCCAGGTAAACTACGCCACGCTGCTCAGCGAGCTGACTATCACCCGCCTGCGCTACCAAAACGCGCTGGGCAACCCGATTTACGATTATAATCCGGAGGATTTATGATTAAAAAAATTTTGAAAGGAACGGTTATCTTTTTATTAATCGCCGGCGTGCTGGCGGGCATCTGGTTTTACGGCGTTAAGCCGTTAATCGCCAAGATAAAAGGGGACGTCATTAACTTGAGCGACGTGGCTGATGTAAAAAAAGACACGGTGGAAATTGCCCTAAAAGCCTCCGGCACCGTTACGGCCAAACAGGACGTAAAAGTAACTTCCAAGCCCAGCGGCATTTTAAAAGCCGTCTATGTAAAAGAAGGGCAGTACGTCAAAAAAGGCCAGGAAGTCGGCCTTATTAAACCGGGCAAAAACGAATTTGAAGATTACAAACCCATGCCCATCTATACCGAGGCTTCCGGTACCGTAGTCAAGTGCATTGATCCCAACAATACCGAGAAAGATCTTTCGGAACGGGATTTATCCCTCCCGCGCCTGGGCACCTTTTTAAACGGCAGTTACGACGCGGCCGACAACGCTTCCTGCTTTTTGCGCGTCGTGAACATGGATACCCTGCTGATCCCGGTGTATGTGTCCGAACAGCAGGTAATGAAGTTAAAACAAGGCATGCCCGCCACCGTTAAAATCAACGCGCTGGGCGACGAAGCGACGGACCTGCAGGGCAAGGTATCGCACGTTTCCACCCAAACGGAAAAAAGCGGCAACCGCTGGAGCGACAGCAAAGGATTTCTGGTTATTGTGGAACTTCCGCGCGGAAAACAGAATATTCTTTTGGGCGTAAACGCCTCCGTCACCATCCCGGTGCAGAAGAAAGAGGACGTGCTGGTTATCCCCGCGAATGCGCTTTTTGAAAAAGAAGGCAAAAGCTACGCCTTTAAATTTTTAGGCGGAAACAAATCCGAAAGAGTGGAAATCGAAACGGGCATCGCCAACGACCGTTTGGTGGAAGTGACCAAAGGGCTCGCCGAGAACGATAAAGTACTCACCGCACTTCCGTACGGAGAATCATGGTAGTCAAGTGTAAAAACCTGGTTAAAATTTACCACGCGGCGGAAGATTTCCGCGCGCTGGACGAGGTGTCGATTCACATCAAACAAGGCGAATTTGTTTCCATCATGGGCCCCAGCGGCTGCGGCAAAAGCACGCTACTCAACACGCTGGGCCTTTTGGACGAACCCGACCGGGGCGAATACTTTTTAAACGGCGTTCCCACCGCTAAAATGACGGATAACGTCCGTTCCAAAACCCGGCGGGAAAACATCGGGTTTATCTTCCAGTCTTTTAATTTAATGCCAAAACTGTCCGTACTGGAAAACATCGCGCTCCCCATGCGCTATACGGACACGCCGCGCCGGGATATCCTCCCCCGCGCGCGCGAACTGGCCGTGCGCGTAGGGCTCGAAAGCAAATTAAACAATACGCCTCTCCAGCTTTCCGGCGGACAGTGCCAGCGCGTCGCGTGCGCCCGCGCGCTCGCCAACCGGCCCGCGCTTATTTTGGCCGACGAACCGACGGGCAATTTAGACTCCAAAGCCAGCCGCGACATTTTGGGTTTACTGCAAGAACTCAACCAAAACGGCATGACGATTATTATGGTAACGCATGACCCCAAAATCGCCGAAAGCACGCACCGCATTATCCGCATGAAGGACGGTAAAATCGCATGAAACTGCCCGACTTAATCTCCACCGGCTGGACGGAAATTTACAGCCATAAAATGCGCAGTTTTTTAAGTTTTTTCGCCATCGCCATCGGCATCGCGACGTTTTTCTACACCCTCAGCGTGCTTAGCCAGCGCTACCGCGATATCAACCGGTCCGCGGAAATTTCCGGCATTGGCCGAATTGACGTCACCACCGAACACCCGTTGGACATGACGCAATACAACACGCTCAAAGAAATGCTGCCGGAGGGCACGTCGCTTTCGTTTGCCCCCCGATCTTTTTATTACGAACAATTTACCTACAAAAATAAAAAAGTGGGCGGATTTTCGTACGGGGGAATCATGCCCACCTGGAAAGATTCTTCTTTCGCCTACCGGCTGGAAGGGCGTTTTATCAACTGGCAGGACGTCGCCAATAAAAACCGCGTAGTCCTGCTGACCGTATATCCCAATGAAAAAGAAAAAAGAGAATTGGAAGAATACGTCTGGAACGATGAAAACGAGCCGGAAAAAACAATAAAAATGACGGAACTCACCTCACACGTCAATTTACTCAACCAGCAAATCATTTTTAATAACGAAACATTTACGGTCATCGGACTGCTGCACTCGCTGGAAGCTAAAAAAGACCCCCGCTTCCGGCAAGACCGGGAATGGTCCCCCCGCATTTACATGCCCTACACTACTTTTTACGACGTACAACCCGGCTGGAGAGAGGAATATGCTTCCGCTATCCGTATCATCACCGGAAACGAAAACACCACCCGCGTGGCCGCCTCGGCAGTGACCAGTTTTCTGCGCTCCCAGTTCGGCATAGACGAAAAACCGCAGCCGGAATTTTTCCGCGAGAAAATAAAAGAACGCATAAAAGACGCCCGGGCGGATTTAAACAAAATGCTGTTTTTGGGCCTTATCGCCATGATAGCGGGCGGTATCGGCATTATGAACGTAACCATGGCGGTTATTTTTTCGCGCACGAAAGAAATCGGCGTGCGCCGCGCGCTGGGCGCCACCCGGGGCGACATTCTGGCTCAGTTCTTGGTGGAAGCCATGCTCCTGGGGCTGTGCGGTTCCCTGGCCGGTATGCTGCTGGGGTATTTGGCCGTACTGTACATGGCGGCCGACGCCAGCCAGATGACGTTTTCGTGGTGGGTGGTGGCTTTATCGGTACTTATCGCGCTTGTCACCAGCTTTTTATTCGCGCTGTACCCGGCGTGGCAGGCTTCCAAACTGCGGCCCGTGGACGCGCTTAAATACGAGTAAGCCCTCGGTTTGCTATAATACTCCTATGCAAGTAAAAATTAATATAGACGGCGGTTCGCGCGGCAATCCCGGCCCGGGAGCGTCCGCCTACGTAATCTGCGATTTAAACGGCAAAATCCTTTCGCAGGAAGGGCATTTTATGCCCCACTGCACCAACAACCAGGCCGAATACACCGCGCTGAAACTGGCGCTTATTAAATCGGCCGAGCTGGGCGCCAAAGAACTTTTTATCGAGTCCGATTCGCTTCTGCTCGTCAAGCAATACCTGGGCGAATACAAAATCAAACACCCGGACCTGGCCGCTCGCATGCAAGTTATCCGCCGGTTGGCCGCGCCGTTTACCATTCATATCAAACACGTTTTGCGCCACTTAAACAAAGCACCCGACGCGCTGGCAAATAAGGCCATGGACGCTAAACAGTCCCTCGGTTTTAACCCGATTAAACACCTGCCGGACGACGACGAAATCGCCGCGCCCGCGCAAAAAGACAACAGCGTCAACGGCGTGGAAGTAACACCCGTAAAACGCGAAGCGGCACCTGCGAAAAAAGCCACTAAAAAAGGTCCGCAGCAGCCGGATTTGTTCAGCGGATTTTAAATTTTGATACAATAGATTTGGACGGCCCAGATAACCGCTCCGGCCCGATTTTGGGTTTGGGGAGGAACTTCCGGACTCCACAAGGCAGTGCGCCGCTTGAAAAGGCGGGACGGCGGGGCGATATCACCCCGCTGGACGGAAAGTGCAGCAGAAAATAAACCGCCCGCAAGGGTAAGGGTGAAATGGTGGGGTAAGAGCCCACCGCGCGTTTGGCAACAAACGCGGCATGGTAAACCCCGCATGGAGCAAGGCCAAACCGGTCCACACGTTGCCCGCGTTCGCGACCAAGTAGGCCGCTTAGAGTAATGGTTATCCCGGCCCGCAAGGGCTGACAGAATCCGGGGTATCGGCCGTCCTCCATTTTAAAAACCGCGTCTTTTAAAAGGCGCGGTTTTTATATTGTTGTTTAGGCCCCCTCCGGCTATGCCGGGGGATAATTATTAAGGCAGGCGGTAAATTTGGCAGGTGGGACCGCTTGGCGGGCATGACTGTGTGCGCGACGCAACGCCGCCCATACTTTTGCACACCTGGTTTGCCACAGAGTCATCCGCTTTGGCCCAGCACTCGGCCACGCCGGGCGTTTGGCTGTAATCGCCAAACTGGACGTAGCCCGTTTTAAACTCGCCGTACGGGCGCGTATATCCGGCGGAAGCACGATTATTTCCGCCGCCGTAAATATTCCAGTCATACCAGGTTTTGGCGCAGTGCAACTGGCCCGCCCCGCCGGCGCGGCAGCCGCTGATTTCGCCGATGTCAAACACGGTAAGGTCATCCCCGTATTCACCCGCCGACATATAATGCACTTCTGCGGCGTTTTTAATGGTTTTAACGTTGCTCATCACCGTCCCCAAGCGGCTCTTTTCCACCGCCACCTGGTACTGCGGCAACGCCACCGCGGACAAAATACCAATGATTAAGACAACGACTAATAACTCGATTAAAGTAAAGCCTTTCATATTCGTTTTCTCCATTAAAAAAGTCATCCTGCGATGTTTCTGCGCAGG
>JAUNWB010000070.1 GCA_030540535.1 Elusimicrobiales bacterium | reverse complement strand
ACCTCGCCTGCAAAGTCAAAGCGGCGCACGGGCAAGATAAGGGGTTGGCACGGCTACTTGCGCGTACCTTGGGGCTTACGTAATTACCACTACGTTGCGCCCCAACTTGTCCGCGCAATACGGAGCGGTTTTGAAAAATCATATAATCATCTATTGTGTTATTCTATTCTGCACGGCGTGGAGT
The DNA here is from genome assembly GCA_030540535.1 of Elusimicrobiales bacterium. Lineage (GTDB taxonomy): Bacteria > Elusimicrobiota > Elusimicrobia > Elusimicrobiales > Elusimicrobiaceae > Avelusimicrobium. Next base: position 6,689 of record JAUNWB010000070.1, on the reverse strand, counting down.
AACGGCTGGTGTTAACTCGTGATTTACGCACAACGGATAAGAAAGCGATTTCTTATCCGTTGTTGCTTGTACGGGCAACCATTTTCCACATTTGGCTAACTTTGCGTTTCCTTGCCTCTCGGCGTACCTGACAGTACTTCCTCAGGCAACTGGCAACGCAAATTTAGCGCAAATCTGAAAAATCAGCCGAAGTAACGTAATGTTATTCTAATCTGCACGGCGTTGAATTAACGGCTGATGTTAACTCGCGATTTACGCATAAGGAACGGAAAGGATTTTTCCATTCCTTATGTCTTTTAAGGGCCAACAATTTGTCAAATTCTGTTATCTTGTTCGTGCCTTGGGCTTGACGTGCCATCAGGCACGCCTGTGCGCCCAACTAGCCCGCCCAATCTAAAACGAATTTGGCAAATCAGGCAATCTTCTGCAATATTATTCTGTCCTGCATGGCGTGGAGTAACGGCTGTTATAAAATAAAGTCATACTGAGATGTTTCTGCTCAGTATCTACCGATTTTTTATTGCCGCCATTGCGGACTTGGAGGGGGCGGCCCGCAGGCTCTCAGCATCTACCGAGTTATTCTGTCGTCATTCCGGCCATGGAGCCGGAATCCAGAATTGGGGTTGTTTCCTCGTTGCCGTCATCCTGAATTGACGCCTTTTCCACTTGGCGTCACCCCGTAAGAGCCTGCCCCGTAAGGTAGTAGTACGGGGTCGTTATACGGGGTCCAGTTACCAGTGGTTGTATATAAGTTGTGTGTGGGCCCTGAAACAAGTCCAAATATAAAACAAAAAAGGCCTTATCCTTCCCACGGGAATAAGACCTTTTTATTTTTATGTCCGGTTAGCGGGTCCCCTCCCGCGTCCGGATCGGATGAAATCTATATTTTTACTTTATCGTTTTGTACGTCTTCCGCCAAGCGGAAAAATTAATTAGTTTTCAAAAGGCCCCGGGTTTTCCGGGCCGGGGCTTTTGAATGGTTCGGACGGCCCACATCCGGCGTCCTCTTATCCCCCGCCGAGCCCTATCTTTCGGCTTTTGCCGTTCCCCCAGGGCCTCAGCTTCATATTAATAAGATAAGAAATCCCGCTTCCCCCGGCAACCCAAAAAAATGATTAGTTTTTGGGGCGATTCTTTGTTCATAAGTTTGGGACATCTAATCAGAAGAGCACGGATAAGAGGGGAGTCCAACCGTTGGGCTTGTATTGTTTTTTTTTTTTTGATAACATAGGGATAATTCTTATAAGGGGGGATATTTCCCATGTATCAAAATGTCGTCATACTGAACTTGTTTCAGCATCCATATCACAGAAGAACAACAGCTAATAAACAGCCTGGATTCCGGCTCCGGCGGCGCGCAGCGTGCCGGAATGACGGTGGAATACAAGGTTTTACGTTAATAGAGTTGTTAGTTGTTGTATTAATTATCGGTATTTTATCTTCGGTTGCTTTGCCGCAGTACACAAAAGCGGTGGAGAAATCCCGCGTTGCCGAAGCCTTAACGCTGGTGCGTGCCATACGGGATGCAAATGAAGCCTATTATATGGCTAACGGTTCATATTCCAGCGATTTAAATAATTTGGATATCTCTATCCCGGGTGCGGACGGTACGTATAACAACGTCCCACGCAAGGAAATAAAATCATTTTCTTTTGCGGCTTCTGCATCTGTCAGTTCCGTGTCGGAAAAGGTTATTGCGGTAGGCCACCGTTTTCCCATACAATCCCGTTACCTTATTTTTGCCGTGGCGGGGGAAAGTTCTTTGCGGTGTAAGTTTTATACGGCTTCAGCGGAAAAATACTGCAAATCTTTCGGCGGGAGGAAGATTTCCTCAACTGTTTATTCCGTAAATTAACAAAACCCCGCCAAACGGCGGGGTTTTAAATTATTTCGTTTCGGTTACGCGTTTCCAGGCCGCTTCAAAATCCGGCGGAACGGGCGCTTCAAACTTTAGTTTTTTGCCCGTAAACGGATGTTTAAATTCTATCCGCCGCGCGTGCAGCATTAATCGGTCCGCCGTCGCGCCGCGGTACAGCCAGTCTCCCAGTACGGGGTACCCCAGCCAGCTTAAGTGTACGCGCAGCTGGTTCGTGCGGCCCGTTTTGGGGTAAAGTTCAATATACGTAAACCCATTTTTGCGTTCCAGCACTTTGTAGCCGGTGACGGCTTCGCGCCCCACGTCGGACGCTTTGATTTTTCCGCCCGCCACGCGGCCTATCGGCACGTCAATGGTGCCTTCGTCGTCGGGCACTTCGCCGCAGGCGATAGAGTGGTACGTTTTATGCACTTCCCGGTTGGAAAACAGCGCCACCATTTCGGCCTGAAATTCCGGGTTTTTGGCGACTACCATCACGCCGCTGGTTTCCCGGTCCAAGCGGTGTACCAGACCCGCGCGGGGGGTGGATAAATCGAACCCTTTGGGCGGGTTTGCCAAAATGACGGATACTAAGGTTTCCTCGGCCGAGAAAACGGCTTCGGGGTGTTCTTCCCACACGGGGCTTTGTGGGTGTACGAGCATTCCGGCGGGTTTAATTAAAACGAAAAAATCTTTGGCGTCGTGGATGATTAAATCGGACAGTTTTGTTTTGCTCCCGGCTTCGGGCAGTTCGATTTCCACGGTTTCGCCCTCGGTCAGCGGCCAGGACGGTTTTACTTTTTTGCCGTTGACGGTAACGTGCCCGTCCTTAATTAATTTTTGCACCAGGGAGCGGGAGAGCGTTTCCAGCTCGTCGGAAACGAACACGTCCAGGCGGCGTGAATATCCTTGAAATACGACGGTCTTTTTTTCAGCCATTTTTTACTTCCTTTTTCTTCAAATAAATCCAAACCGCTCCGGCCGCCAGCGCGGTTAGGAGCGAAATCAGTTGCGAGGGGGAAAGCCCCAGTATGTATTCGCCGCGGAAGTCCCCGCGGAAAAATTCAATCATAAACCGCATAAATGCGTAGCAGGAAACGTACGCCAGCAAAATCATGCCGTTTTTATGCGGTTTGTTGTAGAGTTTATGCAAAATAAAAAATAAAATTAAATTCCCGGCGGCTTCGTAGAGCTGCGTGGGGTGGAGCGGTACGCCTACAAATTCCGGCGCTACGAGCGCATGCGGGTTGGTAAACGTTATACCCCAGGGCATATCCGTCGGGCGGCCGTAACAGCATCCCGCCAAAAAACACCCTATGCGCCCAAGCGCGTGACCCAAAGGCAGCCCTACAATTAAAAAGTCGGACGTTTTTAAAATAGGCAGCCCCTTTTTTCTCATGTAAAAAATTAAGGCGGCCACGGACACAATCATCCCGCCGAAGAATACGAATCCGTACCGAAAATCCCGTACGATGTTGGCGATTTTGTCTGCCAGCGTTGCGCCCAGCTGCGGCCAGGAAACGATAATAAACAACAGTTTTGCGCCAATCAGCGCACCCATAAAGGCAATAAAAATTAGGTTCCAAAACGTGTCTTTGTCGAGGTTGATTTTTTTCAGGCGCGGCAGCAGATAAAGCGCGGCCGCCGCATAGCCGAGCGCGGTCATCAGCCCGTAGCTGGCCAGTTCAAAGGAGCCGATTTTTAGAAGTACGGGGTGCATTTATAAAATTTCCTCGTCGCGGATGGCGTTGCGCATAAACGGGTTTTTAATGCGTTCGTAACCGATGGTGGAACTGCATTTGCCGCCGTAGCTGTGGCCCGCAAAAATCTGCGTGTCTTCCGGCAGTTTGGATAGTTTTAATAAACTTTTGCGCATATCGCGCGGATTGGAAGACGGCAAATCCACCCGTCCGCACGCGCCGGGGAACAGCGTGTCCCCCGTGAACAGGGCATTCCCAATCTGAATACATACGCAGCCCGCCGTATGGCCGGGCGTGGGTATGACGTGAATGTGGAACGGTCCGATATCCAACGTTTGTTCGCCTTCATAGACGTTTAAAAATTGCGGGTCAATGCCGGAAAGCTCCGCGTCGTTTTTTTCGATATAGGCTTTTACGCTCGTTTCCTGCAACAGCGTTTGGGCGAATTTAACATGGTCAAAATGCCCGTGCGTAAAAAATACGGCCAGCAGGTTTAAGTTTTTTTGCGTTAAGGTATGTTTCAAAAAATTCATATCCCAGGCCGGGTCAATCAAAAGCGCGTCCTGCCCCTCGGTAACGAGGTACGTGCAGTTGTCCATGGGGCCCAGGTTGATAACTTCGATGTTCATAGCGTCGTCCTATTTAACGTGAAAACGAAATTCCGTTTCGCCCGGTTTAACCAAATGGTACTCCGTGCGGGCGATGTGTTCCAGGTAAGCGGAGTCTTCTTTTTCCAAGAGGTCTTTTTGGGCGAGGAGTTCGTCGTGTTCTTTATCCAGCTGCGCGCTTTGGCGGGTCAGCTTGCGCAGTTCCAGTTTGTTATGCGCCAGGCTGACAAAGCTGCCGCCCAAAAAAAGGATAACCACTGCCGCGGCGGCCAGCGCCAGCAGCAGTGGTTTTTTGTTTTTAAGTAAAGCGTCGGTAAGTTCTTGCGTCATTAGCGTTTAAATGCGCGGTCCTGCGCGTAGACGGCTTTGTCGCCCAGCTCGCTTTCGATTTGCAGCAAGCGGTTGTATTTAGCCGTACGTTCCGAACGGGCGGGCGCGCCGGTTTTGATGGCGCCCGCGTTGGTGGCTACGGCCAAATCGGCGATGAACGTATCTTCCGTTTCGCCGGACCGGTGCGACACAATGCGCGAATAGCCGTTTTGTTTGGCCAGTTCCATTACGTCGATGGTTTCGGACACGGTGCCGATTTGGTTCACCTTAATCAAAATGGAATTGGCGGCCTTTAACTCAATGCCTTTTTGCAGGCGTCTCAAGTTCGTAACGAACAAGTCGTCGCCCACCAGGTTGATTTTTTTGCCGAGCTTTTTGGTAATGTGCTGCCAGCCGGTCCAATCGTCTTCCTGCAGCGGGTCTTCGATGGATACGATGGGATATTTGGCGCACCAGGCCGCGTAAATGGCGGCCATTTGTTCGGCGTCGTAATCTTTGCCTTCAAAGTGATAGGCGCCGTCCTTGAAAAATTCGCTGGCGGCGCAGTCCATCGCCAGAGAAATTTCCGGGTGTCCGGCTTTTTTGGCGGCGGCCAAAATGGTTTTAAGCACGTCCTCGTGCTTGGCGATTTTCGGCGCAAATCCGCCTTCGTCGCCCACGGCAATTACCATACCCTCGGCTTTTAACACGTTTCTTAAAGAATGGTACGTTTCGCTCGCTTCGCGCAAGGCTTCGGCAAACGTTTTGGGCGCGGTGGGCACGATCATAAATTCCTGTACGTCCAGGCCCGAATCGGCGTGTTTGCCGCCGTTGATGATGTTGAGCATCGGCGCGGGCATGAGGTACTCTTCGTCTTTCAGTTCGTAGACGTTGCGGATGTGCTGGTACAGCGGCAGTTTGGCGCTGTGGCACCCGGCGCGCAGCGTGGCCATCGAAACGGCCAGCGTGGCATTGGCGCCCAGGTTGGATTTGTTTTCCGTCCCGTCCATGGCAATCATGCTTTCGTCCACGAGGCGGATGTCAAACGGGTCCATTCCCGCAAGTTGCTGGGAAATGCGTTCCACGTTTTCCACGGCTTTTAAAACGCCTTTGCCGTTGTAGCGGTCCCCGCCGTCGCGCAGTTCAAGCGCTTCGTGCGAGCCGGTGGAAGCGCCGCTGGGCACCGCGGCGGTGCCGGTGTTTCCGTCATCTAACAGTACGTCGGCGGCGACGGTAGGATACCCGCGGGAATCCAAAATTTCCCGTGCCGTAATTTTTTTAATGCGAACCATAATACAACCCCCTTTGGCCGCCTGACGCGGCCGTTAAATAATGCTTTCGATTATCTTTTTGCCTTCTTTGATGAGTGCGGCGGGCAGTTTTTCGTCCATCGCCTCCGCGTACATACGAATCAGGCGTTCGGTGCCGGACGGGCGAATCGCCAGCCAGCTGCCGCCTTTTAAGATAAACTTAAATCCGTCGGTGGAGTCGATTCTCCACACGGACGTCTTGTTAATGGAAAGCGGCGGACGAATATCGAGCCGTTCCATAATGCGGTTGATTTCCGTTTCCGTTTTGGGCATGCTGACCTTTTGGTCAAACAGCTGTTTGTACTTTTTATAGAAATCTTTTTTAATCTGCTTGAGCGTTTTGCCTTCCGTCGCCAGCATGTCGACGACGAGTAAACAGGCCAGGAGGCCGTCTTTGTCCGGGATGTGGTTGGCTACCGCCAGGCCGCCCGATTCTTCCATACCCATAATGTATTGGCCCGTAATCATCAGTTCGGTGATGTATTTAAAACCCACGGGCGTTTCGCGCAGCATAAGTCCGTTTGCTTTGGCCACCTGGTCGATGAGGTTGGAAGTGATGACGCTTCTGCAAACGCGGCCTTTGATTTTTTTGTTGCGCACCAAATGGTCCAAAATCATGGGCGCGATTTCGTTGGGGGACACCCAGTTGCCTTCGGCGTCGATAATGCCGAATTTGTCGCAGTCCGGGTTGCAGGCGATGCCCAGGTGCATTTTTTTGGACGTAACCAGTTTTTTCAGTTCCGCCAAACTCACCGGGCCCGCGTTGGGCACCACGCCGCCGAAAAGAACATCGTCGCCTTCGTGGATTCCTTCCACGGTAACGCCGAATTTTTCCAGAAAATCCCTAAAATAGTTTTTAGCCGTGCCGAACAGCGGGTCCACGGCGATTTTGAGTTTCGATTTCTTC
>JAUNWB010000069.1:2447-6959 GCA_030540535.1 Elusimicrobiales bacterium | reverse complement strand
CGGCTACATCACACCGTACTTTGTAACCGATTCCGAAAGAATGGAATGCGTGCTTGAAAACCCGTACCTCATCATTACGGACAAGAAAATTTCTTCCATGAATGAACTTTTGCCCGTTTTGGAAAAAATCGTACAGAGCGGCAAACAGTTCCTCATCATCGCCGAAGACGTGGACGGCGAAGCGCTCGCTACGCTCGTAGTAAACAAACTGCGCGGCACCTTGAAAGGCTGCGCCGTAAAAGCCCCCGGCTTTGGCGACAGACGCAAAGAAATGCTGGAAGATATCGCCATTTTGACCGGCGGCGACGTGCTTAGCGAAGAACGCGGCATTAAGCTCGACAAAGCCGAACTCGCCATGCTCGGCCAGTGCGCCCGCGTGGTGATTGACAAAGAAAACACCACCATCGTCAGCGGCAAAGGCAGCAAAGAAGCCATCGCCGCGCGCGCCGAACAAATCCGCAAACAGATTGAAAACTCCAAGAGCGAATACGACAAAGAAAAACTCCAGGAACGCTTGGCCAAACTCTCCGGCGGCGTAGCCGTCATCAGCGTAGGCGCGGCCACGGAAACCGAGCTTAAAGCCAAAAAAGCCAAAGTGGAAGACGCCAAAAACGCCACTAAAGCCGGCGTGGAAGAAGGCCTCGTCCCCGGCGGCGGCGTAGCTTTGGCCCGCAGCCAAAAAGCCCTGGACGCCTTAAAAACCGACAACGAAGATATCCGCACCGGTATCAACATCGTCAAAAAAGCCCTGACGGCTCCTTTGAAACAAATCGCCGTCAACGCTGGTCTGGACGGAGCGGTAGTCGTTGACAACGTACTTAAAATGAAAGGCGCGGCCGACGGTTACGACGCCGATAACGACACCTACTGCGACCTCTTGAAAGCCGGCGTAGTGGATCCGGCCAAAGTAGTCCGCACCGCCTTGGAAAACGCCGCTTCCATCACCGGCACCGTACTCCTCACCGAAACCTTGGTGGCGGACGCGCCGGAAAAAGAAGGACACTCCCACGGCCCGGCCATGCCCGGCATGGGGGGAATGGGCGGCATGATGTAATTGTAAGCCGTTGCACCAACCAAATTCACAGCCCCCGGCCCAGGCCGGGGGTTTTTATTTTATAGAAGGAACGTTATAGGACTGGGCCTAAATTAAACTAGGTCTTTTGACCCCTGGAAAATTTATAAAAAAATACCTACAATATAAGTATTCAAACTCAAGGAGATTACTATGAAACGCATTTTAGCGGCATTAATCTGTTTGTTCGGTACGGCGGCCGTGTTTGCCCAAGCGCCCGCAGTTAACAAACTGATGGTTCAACAAAAAATGAAACCGTCCTCGTCCACTAACGCACATAAAAAAGGCGTTATTATGATTAAAATGGTTGTAGACGCCGCTTTTACGGATGTTGATGCAAACAATGATCCTATTGAAAAGGAATGTCCCGCCGTTCGCATCGCGCCTAATACGCTCTTGGCTTCCCGCGCCTGCATTGATTTAAGCGGTAAAGGCGAATTGCGCAGATATGCCGGAGCAGGAGCCGGACCCGATGTTTCTATTGAAAAAGTAAACCGATGGATTTCCAGTATTAAAGTAAACGATGTCACTTTAGGGCAGGATAAATTCCGCCAGAACGACTTACTGCTTGCTATTGCCGTAGACGGCAACCAGCCTAAATTGAAAGAAATCGTACAAAAAATGCCAATTACGGATTTGTTCGTTGCTAAAAATGTAGAAACATTAAAAACTGTATTTCCGGAAATGACACTTAACCGTGACGATATGATGTGGGGCCGCGAATGTGCCAGTGTGGATATTGTAAACGTATGCACGGAATCCCAATGTGTTCAAGTTTGCTGGAAAATGATTGACGGTGATACGGGCGACCCGGTCTTCGGCAGAAACCCGGATACCGACAATTTCGAATACTTGCTTGGGTTTAACGTAAGAAATTCGAAATTGAACAAACGCCAATCCGGCAGATGGTATCATTTCTTGTCCCAATCTTCATTGAATTTCTTTAAGACTAATTTATCTCAAGAAGACTGGGCGTATATCAAGGCCCATGCAAAAGACGAAAATATTTATAAATAAATAATAGTAAATTCTTATCTCAACCCCGCGTATCAAAGACGCGGGGTTTTTTATCCACCGTTGCTTTCTAATTAAAAATAAAATTATCATTTATCCCAAAATTTCCTACAATAAAAATATCTTACCCAAGGGGGATTCTTATGGCAACAAACCCGATGTTAAACGAAGGCGCCTTTGAACGCGCCCGCGAAAACGCGCGCAGCGCCTACCAAGTAATGACGGTGCAGGGCACCATTAACAAAACATTCGCACTCCTGTTTATCTGCGTATTGGGGGCGATGATTTCCTGGACGCATTACCAAAGCTGGGCAGCGTTTCTGTGGCCGCTGGCTATCGGCGCTTTTGTAATGGCGCTGATTACGTCTTTTAAACCCACGTTATCTGCGTTTACCTCACCCGTTTACGCGTTTTTGGAAGGGCTGTTTTTAGGCACCATTTCCGCCGCATACAACGCGGCGTTCCAGGGGATTGTATTTAATGCCGTAGCCGCCACGATACTGGTATTTTTCGTCATGCTGTTTGTGTACCGCACGGGGCTTATTAAAATGTCCCGCGGCCTTATGATTGGGATTTTTTCCGCCACGGCCGCCATCGCGCTTTTGTACCTGGGCTCTTTTGTGTTATCGCTTTTCGGCGTCAGCACGGCGTATTTAACGTCTTCTTCGCCGCTTTCCATCGCTATCAGCGTGGTGATATGCGCCGTAGCCGCGTTTAATTTCCTGATGGATTTTTATTTCATCGATGAGATGACGAGCCATTACGCCGCGCCGAAATACATGGAATGGTATGCGGCCTTCGGGCTGATGGTTACGCTGATTTGGCTGTATATGGAAATTCTGCGGCTGCTCAGCAAATTACAGCGCAGATAAACGACGTGCCGGACGCGTCCAAATTTTGTAAAATTTAAGAGATAAAAAAGCCCGCGTTTACATACGGGCAAAAGTTAAAAAAGGAGTCAAGGAAAAGTATGAATTTTGACAGCATCAAAAAAATTCAGGACATGGACCTGAAAGATAAAAAAGTCTTGGTGCGCGTTGACTACAACGTGCCCTTGAAAGACGGTAAAGTGGATAACAACAAACGCATCGTCGCTACCGAAAAAACCATTAAACACCTGCTGGAAAACAACTGCCGCATCGTGCTTATCGCCCACCTGGGCCGCCCGAAAGGCAAAGTTTGCCCCGAATTTAGCCTGGCTCCCGTTGCCGCCGAAGTGGAAAAACTGTTTGGCGTACCGGTACACTTCGCCAAAGACTGCGTAGGCCCGGAAGCCGATAAAGTAGTCGCCGAAACCAAAAACGGCGAAATTGCGCTCTTGGAAAACCTCCGCTTCCACCCCGAAGAAGAAAAGAACGACCCCGAATTTGCCAAACAGCTCGCCAAACACGGCGAAGTGTTCGTGCAGGAAGCGTTCGGCACGGTTCACCGCGCCCACGCCTCCACCAGCGCCGTGGCGGACTATTTGCCCGGCTGCGCGGGTTATCTCGTGCAGAAAGAAGTGGAATTTTTGGGTAAAGCCCTCGAAAACCCGGCCCGCCCGTTTGCGGCCGTGGTCGGCGGCGCCAAAGTGTCCGATAAAATCATGCTGCTTAACAATTTGATGGACAAAGTAAACGTCCTTGTCATCGGCGGCGGTATGGCTTACACGTTCCTCAAAGTGCAGGGCCACGAAATCGGCAAATCCTTGTTTGACGCCGAAAAAGAAAACGAAGCCAAAGCCGTTTTGGCTAAAGCCCAGGAAAAAGGCGTTAAAATTTTGCTGCCCGTGGACCACGTCTGCGGCAAAGAATTTGCCGAAACCACCGAGCCCGTACTCGTGGAAAACGTCAATATCCCGGCCGATTTGATGGGGCTGGATATCGGACCCAAAACGATTGAATTGTTCCGCAACGAACTTTTGAACTGCAAAACCATCTTCTGGAACGGCCCCATGGGCGTGTTTGAGTTCCCGAACTTCGCCAAAGGCAGCTTTGCGGTCGCCCAGGCGATGATTGACGCCACGAAAGCCGGCGCCACGACGATTATCGGCGGCGGCGACAGCGTAAACGTGCTGAAAAAAGGCAAATTCAACCAGAAAGAATTGTCGCACGTTTCCACGGGCGGCGGCGCCAGCATGGAATTTGTGGAAGGGAAAGAATTGCCCGGACTTGTCGCGTTAGCGAAATAAACCAGGCAAGACTTTTTGCCAACGCAGAATAATCTGACACAAACCGGGCCTGTTGTTTGGGCCCGGTCTATTTTCAGCAAAAAAGAATTGCCCGGTTTAGTGGCCTTGGCCAAATAGTCCGGCAAGACTTTCGGTCTATTAAACAATTAACCGACACAAACCCGCCCTCTGACGTTTAGAGGGCGGGGCTATTTTATACCGAAAGAATTGCCCGGTTTAGTGGCCTTGGCCAAATAGTCCGGCAAGACTTTCGGTC
>JAUNWB010000069.1:0-2347 GCA_030540535.1 Elusimicrobiales bacterium | reverse complement strand
TATTAAACAATTAACCGACACAAACCCGCCCTCTGACGTTTAGAGGGCGGGACTATTTTATACTGAAAGAGCTTCCCAGACTGCTCGGCCAGACAAGATCTTTTTGGAAAGCATTTGATTGGAGAGCAAAACACACCTTCTGTTAAGCTGAAAGCATGTATCTATACACCAAAAAACGCCCCGGAAAAAATAAATCCGAGGCGTTCATCAATACATATTCTCAAAAACTAACGGCAATACACCCAGTCATTAGGTTCGTCACAGTCGCTCCACATACTTTTGACCATCTTATATACCCTTTTGGGTGGTTCTTATTCGCGCGGACCTTAAACTCACCATTTTTAAACGCCCCGAGTTGAATCATATATTCACCGGCGTAGGGATATGTTCCAACAAAATAAGCCTCATTGCCCTCACGCTTGAAATAAAAGAAATCATCCAACATCGTCGTATTACTGCCGGTAGTAATAATATTTCCGTTTTTATCCTTTATTTCAATGCCCATTTCATCCAGGGTACAGAGAGAGTTGTCCGTTGCCAATTTGCAAACAGCCACATTGTCGGCGATATTGCGCACTACGGGAACCCATTTCATCAAGCGCGCTTTCATTACCGCTTTTTGATACTGCGGCAACGCCACCGACGATAAAATACCAATAATAAGAACCACTACCAATAACTCTATTAAAGTAAAGCCTTTTTTCATAAGAACCTCCTTAGTAAGCTGATTAACTGGCTTATTATCAGTTTAGAATTTTTCAACCCTTCCAACAACTATTATTATAAGTTTATCAAAAAAAAAAAAACAATACAAGCCCCTCAAATTAAAGTACAATATGGCAACTTAAAACCGGGAGGAGAAATGGCTTCCAACATTGAATTTGTACAATACGTTTGCGAACAAATCGGCCAAGCCGGTTTTATTTCATACCGAATGATGTTTGGCGATTATTGCATTTACTGCGATAAAAAACCCGTTGCGCTTGTTTGCGACAACCAGTTTTTTGTAAAAGTCACGCCGGAGGGGGAAAAAGCATTTCCTTCCATGCCAAAAGCCGCGCCATATCCGGGCGCAAAACCGTATTTGCTAGTGGAGGACGTCGACGACGCCAAAACCGCCGTGCGCCTTGTCAAACTGACGGCGAAACAAGTTCCGCTCCCTAAAAAGCGGGCCAAATAAACATGGCGACAGGCATTAAAAAAATGCTATAATAACGGTGTTGTTTTTACAGGAGATTCCCGAATGTACACTTTAATTTTGACGTTGCATTTTATCGTTTGCATCCTGCTGATTTTATTGGTCCTTTTGCAAAGCGGCAAAGGTTCCGCCGCAGGTATTTTCGGCGCGTCCGGCGCGGACAATCTGTTCGCCAGCCCCACCGCCTTTAACGCCATCAATAAATTTACGGCTATCTTGGCCCTTATTTTAATGTGTACGTCCATCACGTTGACGATTGCTTCCAACAAAAAATCGTCCGCTTCCGTTATGGACAGCATTAAAATCCCGGCGGCTTCCGCCCCGGCCGAAGCCGGAAAATAATTTTCTGCTCCCCGTTTTAACGGCGGGGAGCGGTTTTTTAAAATAGTTGCAAGGCCGTATATTTTTTGCTAGAATATAACGGTAGCAGGAAAACAGTTCTTTACAAAACCCTCGAAGTACAAAAGATTTTCGCGCAGGTGGCGGAATTGGTATACGCGTGCGTTTGAGGGGCGCATGCCGCAAGGCTTGAGGGTTCGAGTCCCTCTCTGCGCATATTTAATAAAAAACCCAGGTTAAATACCTGGGTTTTTTATTAAATATCAAGACAGAGAGCAGGCAAACTGCTTTGCCTGCGTAGGGACGAGAAGCCCGGAGCGATGTACGAGTTTAAGTGCGAGCCGCACTGGCGAACACGAAAGGCGAGTACCGCAAGGGCCGGCCCGGAAGAAAATTCCGTCAGGAATTTTACTGGAGGGAGAGTCCCCGTGCGCAATAAATTTAAAAACCGGACGAAAGTTCGGTTTTTTTAATTTATCGCAGAGAGCGCACCAACTGACCCTGCGGGCCGCCTGCCTGCGTAGGGACGAGAAGCCCGGAGCGATGTTTTTGTTTGCCCGCATAAAGTTCCACAGCGGGCAAGGCAAAAACCGCGAGGCCGGGCTGCAGGCTTTTTTCGTCAGAAAAACGACCGGAAGCCGAGTTCCTCTCTGCGTTTCAGACAGAGAGCAGGCAAACTTCTTTGCCTGCGTAGGGACGAGAAAGCCGGAGCGATGTTTTTGTTTGCCCGCATAAAGTTCCACAGCGGGCAAGGCAAAACCGCGAGGCCGGGCTGCAGGCTTTTTTCGTCAGAAAAACGACCGGAAGCCG
>JAUNWB010000068.1 GCA_030540535.1 Elusimicrobiales bacterium | reverse complement strand
TCTTCGGCATGGTTTTGCCGCCCGCGGCGAACAGGGCTTTGGCGCCTAAAGGCGTAGCTTTGGACATCTGTCCGCCGGTGTTGGAGTACACTTCCGTATCCAGCACCAAGATTTTGATATTCTTGCCGCTGGCGAGGACGTGGTCCAACCCGCCGTAGCCGATATCGTAGGCCCAGCCGTCACCGCCCAAAATCCAGACGGATTTGCGGACGAGGTAATCAGCCAAGCTGAGCAGGCGTTTGCAAACGTCGCAGCCGTTTTCGGCGCCTTTGTTCAAGATTTCTTTCAGTTCCGCCACGCGTTTGCGTTGTTCTTCCACGCCCGCGTCGGTGGTCTGGTCGGCATTGAGCAAAGCGTCAATCAAGGCCGCATGTTCTTTAAGGCCGCCTTCTTTGGCTTTCGTCAGCGCGGCTTTGGCGTCGTGGTTCAGCTGGTCAAACGCCAGGCGCATACCGAGGCCGAATTCCGCGTTGTCTTCGAACAAAGAGTTCGCCCACGCCGGGCCTTTGCCGTCGTCGCGTTTGCAGTAAGGCGTGGTGGGCAGGTTGCCGCCGTAAATGGAGGAGCAGCCCGTCGCGTTGGCCACGGCCAAGCGGTCGCCGAACAGCTGGGTCAAAAGTTTGACGTACGGCGTTTCGCCGCAGCCCGCGCACGCGCCGGAGAATTCAAACAAGGGGCGTCTTAATTGGGAGCCTTTGACGGATTCTTTTTTCGTTTTCACGTCGGCTTGTTTGAGGCCCAGGAAGAACGCGTAGTTGTCGATTTCGTCTTCGCGCACGGAAAGCTGGTGTACCATGTTGAGGGCTTTCTTTTCCGGGTTTTCTTTGTTTTTGGCCGGGCAGTTGTATACGCACGCGCCGCAGCCGGTGCAGTCTTCCACCGCCACCTGGACGGTGAATTTTAAACCGGCCAAGTCGGCTTTGCCGTCGGCGGATTTAAAGGTTTTCGGAGCGTCTTTCAAGGCCGCGCCGTCATACGCTTTAATGCGGATTGCGGCGTGCGGGCAGACCATAGAGCAGAAACCGCACTGGATACACGTATTGGGATCCCACTGCGGAACCATGATGGCGATGTTGCGTTTTTCGTACTGGGTGGTACCCGTCGGATACACGCCGCCTTCCGGCATGGCGGAGGTGGGCAGCTTGTCGCCGCGGCCGGCAATCATTTCGCCCAAAACGTCTTTTACGAACGCAGGGGCGTCGGCCGGGACCGGGGCTTTGGTGTGCAGTTTGGAAGAAACTTCAGCCGGATATTTTACTTCGTGCAGGCCCGCCAAGGCGGCGTCCACGGCTTTGTAGTTCTTCTGTACGATTTCTTCACCTTTTTTAGAATAGGTTTTTTTGATGGCTTCTTTAATGTCGGCGATGGCTTTTTCGGCCGGGATTACGCCCGCGATGCCGAAGAAGGCCGTCTGCATGATGGTGTTGGTGCGGCTGCCCATGCCGGTTTTGAGCGCAATTTCGGAAGCGTCGATGACGTACACTTTCAGTTTGCGGTCGATGATAATTTTCTGCACTTCGGCGGTAAGGTGGTTCCACACTTCGTCCGCGCCGTAAGGAGAGTTGATGAGTACGGTGGCGCCTTCTTTGGCGGAACCGAGTACATCGTATTTATCCAAGAAGTCAAACATGTGTACGCCGATGAAATCAGCCGATTGGATGAGGTAAGGCGCGCGGATGTAGTTTTTGCCGAAGCGGATGTGGGAAGTCGTCATAGACCCGGATTTTTTGGAGTCGTATACGAAGTACCCCTGGGCAAAGAAGCCGTTGGCGCTGATGATTTTCATCGTGTTTTTGTTGGCGCCTACGGTACCGTCGGAACCCAAACCGTAGAAGAGCGCGGCGAAAATATCGCTGCCGGATTTGGTGGCCAGTTTGGCTTCGGGCAGGGATTTTCCGGTCAAATCGTCGTTAATGCCGACGACGAAATCTTTAATCGGTTCGTCTTTGGCCAGGTTGTCAAACACGGCTTTGACGTGGGACGGCGTGAAATCTTTAGATCCGATGCCGTAGCGTCCGCCGATGATGAGCGGGGTGGCCGGGAATTTGGCTTTGGCTTCTTTGGTTAAGAAAGCCGCGCAAACGTCCTGGAACAACGGTTCGCCCATGGAGCCGGGTTCTTTGGTGCGGTCCATGACGGCGATTTTTTTGACCGTGGCCGGGATTACGCGCACGAAATCTTCGATAGAGAAGGGGCGGAATAATTTGATTTTGAGTACACCCACTTTTTCGCCCGCCATGCTTTCCACGGCGTTTTGGGCCACGTCCGCGCCGGAACCCATGATGACCACGAGTCTTTCGGCGTCTTCGGCGCCAAAGTATTGGAAGAGGTCGTATTTGCGGCCGGAGATTTTTTCAAACTTGGCCATTTCTTCTTTTACGATAGCGGGTACGGCGTTGTAGAATTTGTTGACGGCTTCGCGGGCCTGGAAGTACACGTCCGGGTTGGCGGCGGTACCGCGCACGGTGGGGTGTTCCGGGTTTAAGCCGCGGGATTTGTGTTCGGCCACGAGTTCGTCGTTAATCATTTCTTTCATCTGTTCTTTGGACAGGGGTTCCACCATGTTCAGTTCATGGCTGGTGCGGAAACCGTCAAAGAAGTGTACAAAAGGCACGCGGGCGCGCAGCGTGGCGGCCTGCGAGATTAAGGCCATATCCATGGCTTCCTGCGGGTTGTCGGAGCAGAGCATGGCCCAGCCGGTCTGGCGGACGGCCATAACGTCGGAATGGTCGCCGAAGATGGACAACGCCGTGGTGGCGATGGCGCGCGCGGACACGTGGAACACGGTGGGCGTCAGTTCGCCGGCGATTTTGTACATATTCGGAATCATCAGTAACAAGCCCTGGGAGGCGGTGAAAGTGGTGGTAAGCGCGCCGGCGGTTAAGGAACCATGTACCGCGCCGGAAGCGCCGCCTTCGGACTGCAGCTCGCTCACGGACGGGACGTTGCCCCAAATGTTGGTTTCGCCTTTGGCGCTTTTCGCGTCGCAGATTTCACCCATCGTGGAGGACGGGGTAATCGGGTAAATAGCGATTACTTCGTTGGTGGCATGGGCGACGTGGGATACTGCGCCGTTGCCGTCCATAGCAACTAGTTTAGCCATAGTAGAGAAGTCTCCTTTTGCGTAATGTTAAAACGGTAAAACGCCGCGCAAAAACGCGGCAGCCCGGAGGGGCACTCCGGCTTGTATATATTGTATAACTTTGGGTTGTATTTGGCAAACGCGGAGGATGGAACGGCTGAACTTATCTTTCGGTTTGCGCACAAGGGACGAAAAGATTGTTTTCGTCCCTTGTGTCTTTTAAGGATAAACAATTTTCCAAAACCTGCCGTATCGCGCGTACCTTGGGGCTTACGTAATTACCACTACGCCGCGCCCCAACTTGTCCGCGCAATACGGAGCGGTTTTGAAAAATCATATAATCATCTACGATGTTATTCTAATTTGCACGGCTAAAATAAAAATCAGCCGAAGCAACGTAATGTTATTCTGCGCTGCACGGCGTATTTTGCCGGCCCGTTTTTTTTGTTTCCGGTAAGGGGTTGCTTCGTTTTTTTTTTTTTATAATATGCCCTAATATGTTTATTTTTTTTAAAAAGGGTTTTATCTTATAAAGAGCCCTAAATCAACTTGCTAAGGAGTGTTTTATGAATAAGGGTTTTACCTTAATTGAATTATTGGTTGTGGTACTTATCATTGGGATTTTGTCTTCCGTGGCTCTGCCGCAGTACACCAAGGCGGTGGAAAAGGCGCGCGCAACGGAATGTGTGATGGGGTTGGAACATTCTGCCCGCGCGTTTGAACTTTTTATGTTGGAAAATCCGGGCAATTATTCTTATACGGATTTTCTGAACGGCAGTACGTTGGATGTAAGTTGGTTCGGTACTCCTACTGCCGCCAGTACGCATAAATGCGGCTACGAAATAACTAACAGTACCGACGCCATAGATATTATGGCCTGGCCGCAAGGCGGGAAATACTCGCTGGAAATTTATTATAAAGACGGCGCCCGCAATTTCAAAAAGTGTTTTGCCTCCGGTACGGACATCGGCCGGACGATTTGCAAATCGCTGGAAAGCCAGGGCTGGACGTACGAAGAAGGCGGCCAATAATAACGATTTCGTCGTTCTTGTCAACCGCTCCTCCGAGGGCGGTTTTTTATGTAACAAATTACTTGACTTAGAGTTAACTCCAAACGGTAAAATATTTTTATATTTTACAGGAGGTTTCGCATGAAAAAAATTGCTCTTTTTGCGCTGGCCGCCGCTGTGGCCGCCTGCGCTCCCGCCGGAACCAAAACGGCGGCGCCGGTCCAACCGAAAGCGACCGTTTATTTTACGTCCGACATCAGCCCGGAAGGCCTTGTAAAAATCTACGATAAAATCAGCCAAAACGTAAAAGGCAAAGTGGCCATTAAATTTCACACGGGGGAACCCCACGGCCCGAACATCTTGCCCGTGCCCATGGTAAAAGCGTTGCAGGAACATATCCCCAACAGCACGCTCGTGGAAACCAACGTATTGTACCCCAGCCCGCGCCAAACCACCGAAGGCCACCGCGAAACGCTCAAAACCAACGGCTGGACGTTTAGCGAAGTGGATATTATGGACGAAGACGGCGCCGTGATGATTCCCGTTAAAGGCGGTAAACATTTTAAAGAAATGTCCGTCGGCAAACACATGCTTAATTACGATTCTATGGTCGTGCTGACCCACTTTAAAGGCCACGCGATGGGCGGCTACGGCGGCTCCATGAAAAACATCGCCATCGGCTGTGCGGACGGCAAAATCGGCAAAGCGATGGTACACGGCTCCAGCAAGGATAACACCTGGGGGGCGACGAAATCTCTTTTTATGGAAAACATGGCCGAATCAGCCAAAGCCACGATGGACCACTTCGGCGATCAAATCGTCTACATTAATGTGCTGCGCAACATGTCCGTGGATTGCGACTGCGCCGGCACCCGCGCCGCCGCGCCCAAAGCGCACGATATCGGCATTTTGGCTTCCACCGATATTTTAGCGGTGGACCAGGCGTCCATCGATATGGTATACCAACTGCCGGAAGCGGAACTGCATGATTTAAAGGAACGCATCGAATCGCGCGAAGGCCTCCACCAGCTTGAATATATGAAAGAACTCGGCATGGGAAACAACGAATACGACCTCGTGGATTTGGACAAATAAGTTTTCCCTGCTTGAAAAGCCGCTCCATACGGGGCGGCTTTTTGTTTGCTATACTTATTATATGCAAGAATACAAAGTACGCAATTTGATGTGTGCCAACCGCGAAGTGTGCGTCTGTTACGAAACGCTGCGCTGGCTCATGCACAAGATTTTCTTTTTTATCCGTACCCATACGCCCGTGTGGTACCGTTTTGATAAAAAACACGTTCCCGGCGCGCCCGTGCGGGAAACGCTGCCCGTTAGTAAAGAATGGCACCGAATCAAACGTCCGCTCTACCGTCACGAACACGTGTTTTACGATTTGGACAAGGCCCTCGCCGTGAACCCGAACGTAAAGGGTGTGGCGCTTATCTTTTTTATGGGCATTGGCGATTATTTGTATACCACTCCCATGCTGGCCGCGCTCAAGAAAAAATATCCTAATCTTCCGTTCCACGCGCACGTGGGCGCCAAGTTTGACCGCAACAACTCGCCGCTCGTCGGCAAACTTCTGGAAGAAAACCCGCACTTCGACAAAGTGTTTTATTTCGAAGGGACGCGTCATCCGCTGATTTGGAAAAATTACGATTATTCCGCCGCTTTTGAAAATATCCCGGAGGGATTCTTAGCCGTACCCGTGTATTATGAATACGGTATCAACGTCCCGCACCGCGTAACGAGTTTGTTTGAAACGTTCTCTCTGCCCGCGCCGAAAGACGTTCCCGCACCCGTGATGTATTTCCCGCAAACGCCCGCCCCGGTGGTTGCCGAAACCTTAGAGGCGGTGCGCGCCAAGGCGCAGGGGAAAAAAGGAATTGTTTTCCTGCAGCTGGATTCCCGCGGTTCCAATTACGTTTATCCGCATATGCGCGCGCTTTCGGAGGGGTTAATTGCCGAAGGGTATTTTGTGATGAGCGTTACCAAAGGCGGCCCTGTGGAAAATGCGGATTATATGGAAATAGATATCAAGAAGTTTTCCATCAACCAAACGTGGCATTTGCTCTCGCTGCTCAAGGCGGAGTTTGCGTTGTACGTGATAGCCGTCAATTCCGTATTTTGGGCTGCGTCGGCGGGGCTCAATTTGCCCAACTTGGGGCTGCAGCATTGGGTGGATAAAAAAGTCCACAATTTGTGGTACCCTAATATCGAGGTGGTGACGGATTACGTTTATCCGCTCCTGCCGCGCGAAAAACAGATTATCGCGCCGCCGGAAAGTTACACGCAGCACAACCGCAAAATTATTGACTATAAGCCGGAATGGGTCATCAAGTGGTTTAAGGAAAAGTTCGGAAAATAGAAATATTTTCGCCCGGTACGGGCTTGATTCTTTTTGTTTTGAGGATAAACTATTAAAGGATTGTTTTTTAAGCGGTAATGAAAGACTTTGGAGGGTATATTATGAAACAGGGGTTTACGTTGATTGAATTGTTGGTCGTGGTGTTAATTATTGGCATTTTGTCATCGGTGGCTTTGCCTCAGTACCAAAAATCGGTGATGAAAGCCCGTATCGTGGAAGCGAAAACCGGGTTAAAATCGTTGGTGGAAGCCACCCAACTGTATATATTGGAACACAGGGATGTGCCGTCTTCTATAGATGATTTGACGGTGAAGCCGCCGGTGTCGGCTAATTGGACGTACTGGTACCGCTCTTGTTCCACAAAAGGCACCAAGCCGGGGTGTTCCATTTCGGCGACGCCTTCTAAATCCGGCCTGCCTGTGGTGGGTACGGAAACGGTAAATTATGACCCGAGCGGTTCGTTGTACGGGTTGTATGAAGCCATCGAGAACGACCGTAACATTTCCGATTCTGCGGTTTGC
>JAUNWB010000067.1:4406-7005 GCA_030540535.1 Elusimicrobiales bacterium | reverse complement strand
AAAAGCGATGGAAAAAACGCGTATGACGGAAGCGATAACGGCGGTGGAAAATATTGCCAAAGCTAACCGTCTGTATTATATGGCCAACGGAACATATACGAAAGATTTAAACGATTTGGACGTCAGTTATGGCGGCACCGAGGGCCGGTACGGAAACCTGCCCGACCGGGTGGGAGAATATTTTATTTTTGCCGCCAGCGCATACGGGTTGCCCAACCATATTGCGCTTGTCAGCCGCCGTTTAAATGCCAACGATACGCGCGGCGAACAGGTGTATTCGCTGGCTATTCTGACCGACGGCCGCCACCAATGCTACTTATACAGCCGGGCAACCGATTACCAGCGGCGGCTTTGTTTGGAATGGGCGGATAACAACGCGGTTACCTGGAATTAATTGCGGCAAATAAAATTTAGCGAAATAAAAACGCCCCCGTTTTTGCGGGGGCGTTTTTTACTGCGTTTAAGTTAATCGTTTAAGTCCTGCGCCGGCTTTTTGCTGGACAGAATCGCCCAACCCAAAACCGCCAGGAGCGCAATTACAATCACCCAGCCGATTTTGCCTAACGGGGTAAAATCGTTGTGATAGTTTACAATAATCGGCGCGACGATTACGGCCACCATGTTCACCACCTTAATCAGCGGGTTTAAGGCCGGGCCGGCGGTGTCTTTAAGCGGGTCGCCCACGGTGTCGCCCACTACGCTGGCTTTATGGCGTTCGGAGCCTTTGCCGGTGTTGGCCGCGATGTCGGCGGGTTCGTCTTCCACCACTTTTTTGGCGTTATCCCAGCTGCCGCCCGCGTTGGACATAAATACGGCCAAGAGCTGGCCGGAAATGATAATCCCCGCCAAAAATCCGCCCAAGGCTTCCACGCCGAAAGCAAGGCCCACCACAATCGGGGACACAATGCCCAGGAGCGCCAAAATGATGAGTTCTTTCTGCGCCGCGATGGTGGAAATACCCACGGCGCGGGTGTAATCGGGCTGCGTTTTACCTTCCAAAACGCCTCCTTTAAACTGGCGGCGTACTTCCTGCACGATAAGCGCGGCCGCGCGGCTGACGGCGTTAATCGCAAACGACGAGAACAGCCACGGCAGCGCACCGCCAATCAGCATCCCTACAAATACGACGGGGTTGGAAACCACAATGCCCACCTGGGACAAAAGCGGCAGAATTTTGTCTTCACCCGCGGCGGCCCAGGCGTCGTTGAGCAGGCGTTGTACGTTGCTTACGTCCACCATATAAGACGCAAACAGCGACACGGCCGCAATCACCGCCGAGCCGATGGCCACGCCTTTGGTGATGGCTTTGGTGGTGTTGCCCACGCCGTCCAAGTCTGCCATAATCTGGCGCGCTTTTTTGGTTTCTTCGTCTTCCTGTCCGTGCCAGGACATTTCGCCGATGCCGTTGGCGTTGTCGGCAATCGGGCCGAAGGAGTCCATCGCCACGTTGTTGCCGGTTAAGGTCAGCATACCGATACCCGTCATGGCTACACCGTAGAGGATGAAGTTGAATTTTTCAGCCGGCGTAAGGCCGTCCACCGTACCGAAGATAACGACGGAGCCGAAAATCGCCGCCGCGATGACGAGCGTCGTCCACACGGCAGATTCCATACCCACGGCCAGGCCGGACAAAATCGTGGTGGCCGAGCCCGTAGCGGTGGATTTTTTAATTTCCTGCACGGGTTTATTTTCGGTGCCCGTAAAGTATTCGGTCAGGCGGTCAATGCCGATTGCCAGTAAAATGCCGATGGTGGTTACGGCAAACGGACGCCACCAGCCGCCGGGTACGGCGTTCATATAGAAATACGCCAGTACGCCAAAGATGGCGACGGAAATGGCGGCGGAAATACTGTAGCCCTTAAAAATGGCTTTCATGGCGTTTCCGGCGGAGCGTTTGGAATCTTTTACGGCGTACGTGCCGATGATGGAGCAAAGCACGCCGATACCGCGCACCAACAGCGGATATACAATCCACTCGTGGTGGCCGGTGATTCTCCACAAAGCAATACCCAAAATAAGGCCGGACACGATGGTTACTTCGTACGATTCAAAAATATCCGCGGCCATACCGGCGCAGTCGCCCACGTTGTCGCCGACGAGGTCGGCCACTACGGCGGGGTTGCGCGGGTCGTCTTCCGGGATGCCCGCTTCCACTTTACCCACAAGGTCGGCACCCACGTCGGCGGCTTTGGTGTAAATACCGCCGCCCACGCGCATAAAAAGCGCCAGAAGCGTGCCGCCGAAACCGAAGCCCAAGAGAGCGTCAGGCGCGGCGATACCGAAAATGATAAAAATAATCGTTCCGCCGAACAGGCCCAAGCCGTCGGTCAGCATGCCGGTAACGGTGCCTGCGCGGTAGGCGATTCTTAAAGCGTCGCCAAACCCGCGTTTGGAAGCGGCCGCCACGCGGACGTTGGCGTCCACGGCGATACGCATGCCGAGCTGCCCCACTAAAAGCGAGAATACCGCACCCAAAATAAACGCGCCCGCGCGCCCAAAGGCCGCGATGAGTTTTACTTTTTCAGGTGAGAGTCCCGCAAAGCGTTCCATGGAATCCTGGGACACGGGCACAATGTAAACGGATAAGAAAAGACAGACC
>JAUNWB010000067.1:0-4380 GCA_030540535.1 Elusimicrobiales bacterium | reverse complement strand
GATAAGCGGCAAAATGGTTTTGAGCTGTCTTTTAAGGTAGGCGTTGGCGCCTTCCCGGATGGCTCCCCACACTTTGAGCATAGCGGGGGTGCCGGTATCTTCGCGGATTACCTGTCTGCGCAGGAAAAACGCATATAAAAGCCCCAGGACCGCAATAAACAACACGCCGAATAACGCATATTGTTCAAACGGCCGCAGGGCGGCTATTCCGTACCACATGGTTGGTTTTCTCCTTGTTTAAAAAATATGAATCTTCCTCTATATTATAAACAAAAAGAATTTTTTTGTCTTCGCGGGCGTTTGGCCGAAAAAAGACGGGCAAAAAGGCCGTAAAAAAGCCCTCCCGAAGGAGGGCTTTTTGCCTGTTTTATTTTTTAACGGGACATCCGCACCCCTTTCCTTTGGGTGCGCCTCCGGGAATGGCTTTGGCAAGCGCTTCCAGGTCGTTTTCGTGGTCTACTTCGTCGGCTAAAATATCGTGGATGATGTCTTCCGTTACCGGGTCTTTTCCGTCGATAAATTCAAGCAGGTTTTCATACACTTCAATAGCGCAGCGTTCGCTGGCGATGTTTTGCTGCAAGAGAACGGCCGCTTCCGGGTTCGCCGGAACCAGGTACTCGCAGTTGCTTTCTTTGTACCAGTCTTCCGGGCTGAGTACCGGGGTGCCGCCCAGCTGGCAGATGCGTTCGGCCAGTCTGTCGGCGTGGTGGAGTTCTTCTTTGGCATGTTCCGTCATTTCCGCCACGATGGGGCCGAAAAGTACGCCTTCGGCTACTTTGGCGCCTACCCAATACTGGTAATAAGCGAACCATTCATCGCTGTATGCTTTGTTTAACAGTTTAATAAGTTGGTCTACGTTCAGACCCCGCTTTGCTACGATTTCTCTTCCTTTCATTCCCATATATACTACCCCCTGTGTATTAAATCGGCCGCCCGTATTGCGGACGGTGATAAGGGTAGTATAAGCGGGGCGGTTTTATCCGCAAGCGTAAAAAATAGATTAGTTTTTTGGGGGGAATAAAAATCCCCGCCGGTTAGCGGGGATGTATATTAAAATGCGCCGCCGACGGCAAAACCCACTTGGTTGCTGCCGTCTTCAATGCCTCTTGTATAGTTCAGCCCCACCGGGAGCGGAAACCGCCACAAACGGTACACCAGCGAAGCGCCCGCCCCGCTGTGGGGACGGTATTCTCCCCCGGTGCGGACGTAGGCGATTTCATAAAACGGAGCAACCGACAAAAGGCCTGTTTGGTTGCGCAAAAGATAATAAATAAATGTGGCCCCCGCGCCGGCGCCGCGTGTGCCGCGGATTTGGCGGTCGTAGCGTCCCAGGCCGCTGAGCAGTTCGGACGAGAGCGGTTCGTCGCTAAACGACGCTTTGAACGCGTCTTGCGCTTTGGCCTGTACGACAAACATATGACGGTTTTTCAGTTCCAGCACCCAGGCGGCTTCCAACGCCAGTTTTGATAAATCGTAATCGGCGCCCGTCCAGGATCCCCCGGCGGTGTAATCCAGGCCTAGCGCGTACCCGTTCCGGGCGCGGGGTAAATCGCGCAGGCTTTTTTCTTTGTCGGTCAGGCCGTATCCCGCCAATGCGCCCATATTGGCCCCTTGGCGGATATCATCGGCCCAGCGCAGGCCTGCGGTGATTTGGTTGTGGTTGCCGGAATCAAATCCGCCATGGGAATAAGTATAGCGGACGTATTCCGGGCGGATAAATGCGCGCAGGGTGCGGGAGAAGCGGTGGGAATAAGTGACGGAGAATGCTTCCTTTTTGGTGTGCGTTTGGCCGAGCAGTTCATCTTGGTATTCTTCTTCGTCGTCTGTGGTGGAAAACACGCCGAACGTATTACTCCAGTGTCCGCGGTAAAAACGCTGGTCAAAATTAAGTTTGGAGAAACTGGCAGACAACGCGTCTTTCCCGGCGTTTATTCCCAGGCTGGCGGCTGCGCCGTCCCGGCTTCCGCCCACGAACGCAAAGACGCTTTCGCCCCGCTTAAACAAGTTTCCGCCGGCGAGCGACAGGGCTGCCGCACTTTTAGACCCGCCTGTTATAAACGCCAGCGGAAAGATATACCAACCGTCTTGGGCGTCAATATGAATGTCTACTTTGTTATCGGGCGCGGGCGTGGCAGAAAAATCCAGTTTTTTGAATACGCGCAGGTTATGCAGCCCGTCTTGCGCTTTTTCATAAAGGGTGGGCGTAAATTCATCCCCGGGTTTCAAAAGGAAGTATTTTTTGATTGTATCCGCGCTCATGCGCGTGGCGGTGGCGGACACCGTCCCCACCGTTTGAGCCTGCGCGATAGCCGCGCAGAAAAATAAAAGGACCGACAGACAAATTTTATTCATATAAAAATTATAGCTTTTATACCTACCGGTAAGTAGTCTTTCGGCCTTTGCTCCCCTATATGCTATAATAAGAAAACTCTTTTTGATGCCGGAGGATGTATGCAAAGACGCGACAAAACCAATTACTATTTGGATTTGGCGGACGTAGTGTCCAAACGGGGCACGTGTTTGCGCCGCCGCTACGGGGCCGTTATTGTAAAGAATGACGAAGTTATTTCCACCGGGTACGTCGGTGCGCCGCGCGGACGCAAAAACTGCAGCGATTTGGGCTATTGTATCCGCCAGCAGCTTAACATCCCCCGCGGGGAACGGTACGAACTTTGCCGCAGCGTGCATGCCGAGGCCAATGCCATCATCAGCGCGCCGCGCGATAAAATGCTGGGAGCTACGCTCTATTTGTCCGGCCGGGAAGTAGATACCGGGGAATATATTAAAAATTCTTCCAGCTGTTCCATGTGCAAGCGTATGGTGATTAACGCGGGCATTAAAACCGTTGTCATCCGCGACACGGAAAACGACTACCGCACCGTAGACGTACAGGAATGGATTGATAACGACGAATCTCTCTCCGGCACGCGCGGGTATTAAGTTGTTTTTAGCGGGATTCCTCTTTAGGCCGGACTATTTCTTTTTCGTCAGCGTTTGAAGAAACGATTTCCAAAATGGGCTCCTCTCTTTTTTGTAAAAAGGCTTGCCCGTGGCGGCGCTTTGTCCGAAGTTATCTTTTAGCGGAATCATGTCTAAAAACATTCCCTCTGAAAGATAAGGGCGCACCGCATTGCCGATGCCGTCAAAAGTGCGTTTTCTGTCACCTGAAAAATCCACGATTAGCAGAAAACTTTTTTCGTTTTCTGTTATCATTAGTTTCAGCCAGATGGCTTTTATGTTTTCTTCGTTTTGCGCGTAATTGATAATGGCTTGTGTCATCTCCGTCGGGAAATCTTTTGGCTCTCCCAACAGTACTTTTGTTTCTTTTTCGATAACTATTTCTTTGTGGCCCGTTTTTCGGAACTCTTTTATTTCTTGAAAGCGTTTTATATCTTCGTAAGAAAAGACCAAATTATCGCTAAAAGGATTGATGACCAGACCGGCGTTGTTTTCTTTTAGCAGTGTACAGCAGTCATCAAAAGAAAAAATGAAGGTTTTGACGTCAGTTTCTTTGTAAGCGTGTCCCTTGCGCAGTTCGCGCCAGTCGGTAAATGCTGGTAAAAAGGGGCTCTCTGTTCCAAAGAAGGGAAACGAGATGACAGTATTTCTGTTAAAGACTGCCTGTCCGTCTTTTCTCGGGGTAAGGTTTCCTTCGTTAAATTGGGCGATTACCAAAAAACGGGCATTCATAACGATTTCTTCCACAATTTCATTTATGCAGTCGTTAAGGGCTTTTTTGTCGGCGGCATTGATTGTCTGTCGTTTGCGCAGTAAGGCGCAAAGCGCGGGGTTTTCAAGCGGTTTGTTGACGTCAATGTCCATTTGTGTTCCCTCCGAATATAAATAATTGTACCAATTATTTTTCTGATATTTTATATTCGGATAAAGCAGGGGCGGTAATGTAGTGGATTTTTAAGTTTAGGTTGTCTTTCAGTCAATAAAAACCCGCCGTTGGGCGGGTATTAGTTAGTAAATGGCGGAGTCGACGAGATTCGTCCTGCATAAATTTCCTGACGGAAATTTTGCCCGGAATAGGGAGTGCGCCTCCGCACCCGTCCCTCGCGGTATTCGCCTTTGCCTAACGGCAAAACTCATACAACGCTCCGGGTTTCGAATCTCGACGCGGCATAAAGCAGTTTATGCCGCTCGAAACCCCGATAAATTAAAAACCCGCACGAGGCGGGTTTAAATTCATACGGAGTCGACGAGATTCGAACTCGCGGTCTCTGCCTTGACAGGGCAGCGTGTTAACCAGGCTACACCACGACTCCTTTACTTCTCAAATTCTTTCGTACCTATATTCTAGCTTAAATCGGGGCGGTGCGTCAACAAATTTTATAAAAATTATTTTTTCCGTCGGAGAATCAGTTAAATTCTCCC
>JAUNWB010000066.1 GCA_030540535.1 Elusimicrobiales bacterium | reverse complement strand
CGGGCGCCACGACAGGCGCTACGCCGTTAATCGCGCCCACAATAGCCAGCGCAACGGCCAAATTGCGGCCCTTAAATTTATCCGTAGCGATGGAACGGGAAATCACGATTCCGCCCGCCGCCGCAATTCCCTGCGCAAACCGCAGAATAATAAATGTTTGAATGTTGGGGGCCATAATACAGCCTACCGTTGCCAGCAGAAAAAGAATCAGCGAAACCACCAGCGGGAGTTTGCGGCCGTATTTGTCGCTTAACGGGCCAAAGACGATTTGCCCGGCTGCCAGTCCCAAGATGGAAAACGTCAGTCCCAGCTGTACCAAAGATACGCCGACGCCGAAATAGTGCGTCATAGCGGGGAGGCTGGGCAGGTACATGTCCGTTACAAACGGCGCAAACGCCGAAAGCATGCCCAGGAAGACAAATAAAAAAAAGGCCGAATTGCGCCTTTTTGTGGAGGATCCCTGCCAGGTTTTTTGTTGTTGTTTCATATAAAAATTATATCTTTTTTGGGAGTAGGTCCGCCAAAGGGTTAAAAGTCCCAGGCGGCGGATGGGCCTAAGTATTTTTGCGGGCGAATTTGGTAAAAAAGTAAAATATAAATAATGAAAAAATGTCTGCTTTGGCTTGCCGTGCCGGTGTTTGTTTGCGGGGCGTTCGCGCCTGCGCCCGTTTTTGCGCAGGGAAAGAACCCGGTAAAATTTTTGCGGCAGAGCCAAAAAGCCGTTTCCGCGCTGGAAAGCAAAACCTTAGAACAGCTCAGGCGGGCCGCTTCTTCCGCGGCCGCATTGAGGGCGGCTGCGTTTGCGGGTACCGTTAAAGCGGGCTCCTCGGCGGCGTCCGTTCCGTCCGCTCTTTCGCACCTGCCGAAAGCGTCTTCCGCTCTTACTCTTCCTGCGCCTGTTCCGCTGTCCATTCCCGGTACGCTTTCGGCCAAGCCGGTTGTTTTCCCCGGTAAAGAAACGGTGGACGCCGTGATTTTTGATTTGGACGGAACACTGCTTGATTCTCTTTCCGCCTGGGAACATTCCGGCACGAATTTTTTGCGTACGCAAGGCATTACGCCGCCGGAAGGGCTGGATGAGAAATTAGTCAAAATGTCGCTGATGGACGGTGCGCGCCTGTTAAAAGAAATGTTTTCTTTGCCGCAGGAGCCGGAAGAAATCCTGCGCCTGACGCTGGACCCGATCCGCCGCCATTATTTTGAAGACATCCCCGCCAAACCCGGCGTGCCGGAAACCTTGCGTCGTTTAAAAGCACAAGGCGTTAAATTGTGCGTGGCCACGGCTTCGGACGGGGAGTTGGCGCGTGCGGCCCTGGCGCGCCTGGAACTGCTGGATTTGTTTGATTTTGTGCTTACGTGCGACGAAGTGGGCGTGGGCAAACGCAGCCCGGCTGTGTATGAAGAAGCGCTCCGCCGGTTGGGGACGGAAAAATCCCGTACGCTCGTGGCGGAGGACGCCCCGTACGCCCTGCAAACCGCCCGCCTCGCCGGATTTATGACCGCCGGCGTGGCCGACCCGCACACCCTGCCCGAAGGGGCGCTGCAAATGCGCGCCGAAGCGGATTTTTACGTAGAAACTTTTTTGGAAGGCGTGTATAAAAAATAAATTTATCGTTTTGTAAGCCCCGCTTCGGCGGGGTTTTTATATTTTGTAAACCCTTCGGTGTTGCCCGGGGGGCTTTTTATATTACGTCAAACTAACCTTTTTTTATCTTTGCGGGAGAAACGCAAAAGGGGTATAGTAAAGAGGTAGGCCTACTAAAATCAGGAGGGTAATAAGTTATGTGGGAAAAAGACATTAACATTAACGACGTGCGCGAAATCCGCAGCCGGACGACCGTTTATTTCGGCGTGGGGGCGATTGCCAAAATCGCGGATATTTGCCAAGATTTGAAAGCCAAAGGGCTCGATAAAATTATCGTAATGACGGGCCGCGGCGCGTATAAAAAAACGGGCGCGTGGGATTACGTTACCAAAGCGTTTGCCGATAACGGCATTTCGTACGTCCATTACGACAAAGTAACCCCGAACCCGAATACCCATCACGTAAACGAAGCCGCCAAAATGGCCGCCGATTTCGGCGCCAAAGCGATGCTTGCCATCGGCGGCGGTTCCGCTATTGACGCGGGCAAAAGCGTGGCGATTTTGATGAAAAACCCCGGCAAAACCGCCGAAGAATTGTACGAATTTGCGTTTACGCCCACCGAAGCCGCGCCGATTATCGCCATTAACCTGACGCACGGCACCGGCTCCGAAGCCAACCGTTTTGCGGTGGTGACTATTGAAGAAAAAGATTTCAAACCCGCCATCGCTTACGACTGCATCTATCCGATGTATTCCATTGACGACCCGGCCTTGATGACCGGCCTGTCCGAAGACCAAACGCGCTACGTGTCTATCGACGCGGTCAACCACGTGGTGGAAGCGTCCACCACCAAGGCGACCTCGCCGTACGCGATTGATTTGGGTATTTCCGTCGTCAAACTGGTGGCCGAATACCTGCCCGTTGCGCTGAAAGACCCGAAAAACCTGGAAGCGCGTTATTTCCTGGCGTATGCGGCTTTGATTGCCGGTATCAGCTTTGATAATGGTCTCCTGCACTACACGCACGCGTTGGAACACCCGCTTTCCGGCGTGAACCCGAATTTGACGCACGGCCTGGGCCTTGCCATGCTGCTGCCCGCCGTCATCAAAAACATTTACAAAGCCAAACCCGCCACGCTGGCCGATTTGCTCGCGCCCATCGTGCCTGGCCTTACGGGCTGCGCCTGCGAAGCCGACAAAGTGGCCGCGGGTGTGGAAAAATGGCTCTTCTCCGTCGGTTCCACGCATAAATTGGAGGACGAAGGTTTTAAAGCGGCCGACGTGGATAAACTGGTGGAGCTGGCGTTTAACACGCCGTCTTTGGGCGGACTGTTGTCCATCGCGCCGACTGAAGCCACCAAAGATGCGGTCCGCGCGATTTATACCGAATCGCTCAAACCGTATACCAAATAAGCTGTTTTGACGCAGAAAAAGCCCCGCTAACCGGCGGGGCTTTTTTGTCGTGTACACGGCTTGTGCGTTTATATTTTTTTATTTTGCGAACGCAGCTTGACAAAAAAGTTATTATAGTTCTATAATTCCAGTATAATGGAATTATATAAGGGGCATTTGAATATGAAAATAGAAAAGTATGTAACAATCTTTGAAGCGTTGGCGCAGGCATCCCGATTGAAAATTTTTCGTTTGTTAGTCAAAGCGGGGCCGGACGGTATTTGTCCGTGTGAGCTGGCGGAACGTTTAAAAATGCCGCGTAATACGCTGTCTTTTCATTTGGCGTTGCTGACGCAGGCGGGGTTGTGCCGTTCGGAACGAAAAGGAAAAAATTTATTCTATCGGGCACAGTGTGGCGCAGTGGCGGACGCGGCGGAATTTTTGTTAAAAGACTGCTGCGGATGTAATATGCCGCAGGAGGTAAGCCATGTTTGATATGTTTACCCGCTTCGCCGATTGGGGCGTTACTCTTTTGGGCGTTTCAAAAACAACTGCTTTCGGCGCGGCCGTGCATTTCTTTTTGGAAGATTTTACAAAAATCATTGTTTTAATTTATGTATTGATTTTTACGGTTTCGTTATTCCGCTCTCAGTTGTCGGCGGAGAAGGTGAAAGTGTATTTGAGCGGAAAAAGTCGTTGGTACGGATATGTACTGGCTGTTGTGCTGGGGATTGTAACTCCTTTTTGTTCTTGTTCGTCTATTCCTCTGTTCGTCGGGTTTTTGGCGGCGGGTATTCCCTTTGGTGTGACGATGGCTTTTTTGATTTCTTCTCCGCTGGTGAGTGAAATCGCCGCGGTGTTATTGGTCGGAACGCCGGGCGCGGGGTGGTTGGCCGCGGGGATATATGTGCTGTCCGGCTGTTTAATTTCCGTATTGGGCGGTTATTTGTGTGACCGGCTTCGGTTGGTCAGGTGGATTCAGCCGGATTCTTTCCTGCCGGAGAAAAAATCATCTCCGTGCCGCTGCTGCGGCTGCGGCAAAGAGCGAAAAAGCCGGATATCCCGGATAAAAGAATTATTAAAATATGCGCACTCCTACGCTTGGAATACGCTTCGTGAATTATTTTGGTATATTTTAGCAGGCTTGTTGGTGGGGGCTTTTATTCACGGTTATATTCCTCAGGCATTTTTTGCTGAATGGCTGGGCCGCGAAAACTGGTATGCGGTGCCTTTGGCTTCTGTGGCGGGAGCGCCTTTGTATGCCAGCCATGCGGGAGTGATTCCGGTAATCCAATCGTTACTGGGCAAAGGGGTTCCGTTGGGGACGGCACTCGTTTTATTAATGAGCATTACGGCCCTTTCGTTGCCGGAAATGATTATGCTCAACCGTGTATTAAAATGGAAATTAATCGGTTGGTTTTGCGGTTTTTTAATATTGTCTTTTATAATAACGGGTTATTTATTGAATATGTTAATTTAAATTACGCCCCGCTAACCGGTGGGGCTTTTTTGTTATACTGTAGCTATGGAAAAAATGATTCTAACGGGAATTGTTGTTCTTTTTGCAGTGTCGTTTGCGTGGGGTGGCGTGTCGTTATACCGTCGGGCGCAAAAACGCGGCGAACGTGCGGGCTGCGCGTGTTTGCTGTGTTTTTTGGCGGCATTTGGCTGCTGTATTTTTGTATTTAAACAATTTCCGATGGAAGCGGCAGGAGCCCTTTTTGCCGTGGTGGGCGGGCTTTGTTTCTGGAGCGATTACTGCTTCTTCAAACGCGCGATTATCGTGCGCGGCGTGGTAACGGATTATACGGTCCGCCATGAAAGGGATGGAACGCTGTATTCTCCCGTCGTACAGTTTGAATTTGACGGACAATCCCGCCGTGTAACGGGAACAACTTATTCTTCTTTCAAACCCAAAATAGGAAAACAGATGAAGGTAGGCGTGAATCCGAAAAATATAGAGGATGTACGGCTGTATCAAACATCCGGCCTAATCCTTTCCGTCGTGGTGGCCGTTTTGGGAATAGCTTTTTTTTTCAGCGCGCTATATTCGCGCATAGTGGGGGCGTATTAATCCAGCACGCGGTTGCCGCGGACGTATTCAAAGAATTGTTTTACGCGCGCGTCGCACAAAACGTCGCGCACCATAATATCTTTTTTAAGGTGTACGCCGGCGAGCGTGCGGCAGCGGCTGAGCGCTACGTACGTCTGCCCCGGGGCGAACGCGCCGCGGCCGATATCCAAATAAATGTTGTCAAACGTCAGTCCCTGCGACTTGTGAATCGTAATCGCCCACGCCAGCTTCAGCGGATATTGTTTGAAAAACCCTTTTACGCTCGGTTCCAGCTTTTGCGTAAGCGGGTTAAATTCGTATTTTACGTCTTCCCACACGTGCGGCTCCACCTTATACACGCAGCCTTTTAATTCCACTTTAATGAAATCCGGCCCCAGGTCGTAGGCGGTGCCGATGTCCCCGTTTACCCAGTCGTCATCGTTGACGAGCATCATAATTTTGGCGCCTTTTTTAAGTTTTAACACCTGTTCGGCCGGGGTCGTTTTCTTTTGAAAACTCTCGTCCGCCGCCGCGTTGTACGTAAATTCTTCGCCGGGGAGCATGGATAAATAATGCAGGTTGCGCCACGCGGCCTCGCGGTTGGTGGGGGCCAGAATAATGCAGTTTTCGAATTTCTCGGGCAGTTCAAACGTTTTGCGCGTATTTAAAAGTGCGTCCAGTTCCAGCTGGGTAACGCGGTCCTCGCGGATGAGGTTGAGCAGCCGCGCAAAATCCGGGTCCGCTTTTTGGCGGAAGATACGTCTGAGTTCAAATACTTCCGTCGGCAGGCGGCGCAGGACGTGCGCCTCAAAAAAGTACGGGCTGGGATAAACCTGCCGGAAATAGTCAAACAGTCCGCCGGAGGCCTGCTCTTCCACGGGCGGCAGTTGGAATAAATCCCCAAACAGCACGATTTTTTTGCCGCCGAACGGTTCGTCCGAATGGGTGGAGATTTGGAGAATGTGGTCAATCGCGTCCAGTAAATCGGCGCGGAGCATGGAGGCTTCGTCAATAATAATGGTGTCTACCGCGTCGACGGTTTTGCGCGGAAGCCGTTTTAAATTGCTTTTATCTAGCAGGTTGCCCGGTTTTAAATGGAAAAACGAGTGTACTGTCTGCCCGCGCACGTTGATGGCCGCCAGGCCCGTCGTGGCCAGGACAACGGTGTTTTGGCCCGAGTGTTCGGCAAAGTATCGCAGCAGCGTGGTTTTACCCGTGCCCGCGCGGCCCGTTATAAAAATAAGCGGTTTAATGGGCGGCTGGGCTTCCAGTAAGGTGAGCGCGTCTTTAAATTCGTCGGTTAAAATGACGGGGGATTCGTTGGCGGACATATTTTAATTATAGCAATTAGGGTAAACCTTCTGTGTGTTTGTTCTCTCCTAGGCATTCCGTTTTCCAGAGCTGCCAAAGCTGCCTGTTGTTTTTTCTTTGTGAAAGCAAAAGAAGAAATCTATATAGGCCTTGACTCGTTTTTTTTTTTTGATAAATTGGGGGAACGGCTGTTATGCGTATCCCTCCTCTTGCTTATTCTTCCACCGTGTTACAGGGATAAATAAAGCCGTTTACAGGAGGTTTAAACATGAAACGGTTTTATCTGTTTGTATTGCTGTTTTTGGTTTCTTTTCCCGTGCTGGCCAAAAACAAAATCAGCATGGTAACGTATTTCCCGGTACCGTATGTAGCGTATTCCCAGGTAAACACCACGGAACAAATGGATATCGGATTAACAAGCACCTGCGATATGAAGTTAGGCTGTTCGGAAACATCCGCCACGTTAAATGCCGCGCGTGTAAATTTAAATGGCGGCAAGTTAAATTTAGACGGCGGCCGCGGAATAAAAGGCTATACGGTTAGTTTGGGTAACGGGAGCGGCGAAGGCAGAATCTCGTTCCAAAACGTGCGTATCCAAACGGGTACTATGGAAAGCGTAAACGCGCAAGATACACAAGTTACCAATCTAAATTTGTTCGGTAAAACATTCCCCAGCTGTAAAAGTGCCAACAGCGAAAGCGGTGGGCAAATGCAGT
>JAUNWB010000065.1:711-7234 GCA_030540535.1 Elusimicrobiales bacterium | reverse complement strand
CAGCACTTATCACAACCGGGATGCGCAGACTTGCAGGCGACACATGGCTCAGGATATGCGGGGCTGTTGTCCATCTGGTATGTCTCGCCGCTGTGGGCCATGGGGATGCGTAGCCATTGTGTGTACTTCAGGCCGGTCAGCTCCTTGCCCGGATTGCCGGGCGCGTGGAAGTGACTGCCGTCCCAGACTGCCGGCCGCAGCACCGGCCCAGTGTTGGTGAGGTCATAGGTCAGGATCAGCGCCCCGATGGGCGGCGTCTTCCCGCGATTCTCCCAGCGGATCAGCTCCATTCGCCCAGACTCCTGGACATCTGCGCCCGTCTCAGGAGCTACAGCGCCATAAGGCTCATCGGACAGGCCCAGCAGATAGTCCGTCGTAACGCCCAGACACTTGGCTGTAGCGATAAGTCTGTGGGCCTCGCCGAGATAGAACCCATACGTCCCAAATGGGAGGATCGTGTCTGTCCGGATTTTCTGGAGAGTCTCTTTTTCCACCCAGCTCTGCTCGTTGGCCTGGCTGTAATAGCTTTCCGTTGCCGCAAACAGCTCCTTGACAGACTTGCCGGATGCGGCCCGAGCCGATGCCTCCCGGCGCCAGAACTCGGAGATCTCGTCGATTCTGGGCTGATCCTTAGCGGCCTTTGCAGCTTTCTCCTGGGCGTTCTGGGCTCGCCGGTCCGCCCGGAGCCGCTTGACCTTTTCGGACAGCAGCGGGCAGGCAGTCTTGCAGGAGGCCAGGTTGTCGCACTTGTCGCAGCAGACACGGTCGCAGGGCTTATATCCGTAGATACCATCAAAGAGCTTATCCAGGACAACAGTTTTATGGGTGCAGGCAGCGCCCGACTGCATTTTGCATTTTCGACCGACCACCGGCGTGATTTTGCCGACCGTGTCATTGACCTTCCACTCTGATAGACTCTTCCTGTCTTTTGCCGACGTGTATTTGCAGACTAACTTCTGGATTTCGGCAGGCTGCTGCGCCAATGCGTAGGCGGGAGTCTCCTTGAGGTCGCCGGCCTTATAGTACTTGGTAAACTCCGGGATCAACTTCTCCCGGATCACCTTAAGACGGGACAGCCGACTCTTGGTGATCTTACACGCCGCAGCCACATGGTCCCGCATCCGGCCGGGGAACTCGACGCCCTCCTCCTTGAGCTGGTACAGGAGCATCTCTACCCGCTCCGCCTGCTGGGAGATCTCCGCAGATGACATACGCCTGGTATCGCTGTTGGCGTAGATCAGCCGCAGCTCCTGCAGCGCCGCGGAACCAGCGGCCTGCTCCCGGATGCAGGGCACCGCCCGGAGGTCCTCCCGGCCGCCGGCTACCAGCTGCTGGAGCGCTGCCCGACGCCGGTGGCCGGAGACTACGATGTAATACCCAGGCTTGTCCGGATTGGGCCGGACCCGGAGAGGCTGCTGGAGACCGACAAACTCGATGTTGGCCGCCAGCTCATCCAGGTCGGAGAGCTGATAAAAGTTATTGGCGTCAGCATCCAGCAGATCAATGTCGATGTACTCGATTTGTTCCCGGCCCTCGGTCGGAGCATTTGTGCCCGGAATGGGCACCGCTCCAAGAGCGGCGGCAAGATCAAATCCGCCCTTAGCCATTGCTCACACCTCCCTGCGCCAGATACTCCCTGACAAACCGCCGATAGTCCACGGCCGCGGCGCTCCGGGGGCTGTACGTCCGCAGCGGCTCCTGTTCAAAGGTCATGTCATCCACCTTATCGGTGCGGCGGATGCGCGTCTGATAGACCGGCAGGCTGCTGGCCCGGAGCGTTGCCTCGGCCTCCTGCAGCTTGGGGCTCTTGTACCACATGGTGGGCATGCACCCGGCTACCCGCAGCTTGGGATTGATCTGCTGCATGTTGTATATCTGCCGCAGGAGATTGGTCATGCCGCGCAAGCTGAATGCGTCCAGTTTGATGGGGATGATGACGTCATCGGCCGCGGTCAGAGCGGCAGCCGAAGCCGCGTTGAACGCCGGCGGGCAATCCACCAGACAGAAGTCATAGCGGTCCTGCTGCTCCAGCAGATGGATCATGTCCCGCAGACACGTAGCCTGTACGCTCTGGGTCTCGACCTTGGTTAGATCAAGGTCCATCAGACTGTCATCACCGGCCAGCAGGTCCAGATTGGCGAGCTTTGTTGTTTGGATGCGGTCTCTTGCATACTGAGCGATATTGTCGCCCTGCCACCGGAGGACATCGGCCAGAGAGCCGATCTCAGGATCGCCGCCAAAAAACTCCGTGGTGTTGCACTGGCTGTCGGCGTCCACCAGCAGTACCCGCTGCTTGTAGTCGCTGGCAAGGATCGCGGCGACGTTGACAGCAGTGGACGTCTTTGCTACGCCGCCCTTAAGGTTGAGGATTGCGCTTGTTCTCATGGGTCAAACCTCCTGATTGTTGATTTTTTGGACACTGCAATGCAGGCCCTGGGCCATGTACTTATCGCCCATGTCTACGACGGCGGCCATATCCGCGAGGATGACGGTCTGGCCCGTCTCGACAACGGTGACCATATACACGGCACTCCCTCCTCTCCACCGCCAGCAGTACAGCCTGGAGAGCCTGAGCCACGTCCATATGGCTCCGCCGGATAGCATCATCGGTGGATGCCTTGGCGAGAGCTTTGTGCCGGGCTATCTCGGCGTCGATCAGCTGTATCTGCCGGACGGTCATGATTATCGCCTCCTAAAACGGGAGATCACTGTTGTCTCCTTGCAACTCGGTTATTTTAACTTGGCCGGGCGTCACCTTACTGGCTTCCCGGATTGCCTTATGTATGGCCCGGAACTGTTCTCCCTTGGTGGGCTCAGCCGGTTTCATAGTCTGGCAAGCGCCGTCGAAATCCAGTTCAAGTTTTATCCTCTCGCCCTCTTTGTTTTTTCCAACCTTCAGCACTCTCCGGCTCCTGTTGTCGTTTGGATCAGACGGCCACAGCAGGAGGGCGACATCAGCATCCTGCTCAATCTGTCCTGATTCGCGGAAGGAGGACATTGTGGGCGGCTTTGGTTTTCCATCGGATTTTTCTGGCCTCGAGAGCTGGGCCAAAGCGATCACGGCAATATTGTTGCTGCGGGCCATGGTGTGCAGTCCCTGCGAAATATTCGTTACCTGCTCATACCGGCCTTTCCCGACAGACACTACCAGCTGGAGATAGTCTACCAGTACCACCTGATAATGCTTGTTGAGTGCTACGGCCTGTATATCCCGCACCGTCATGCCGCCGGCGTCGATGAGGTCCAGCGACAGCTTCGCCAAATCAGAGGCGGCGCTGGCCAGAGCTGTCCAATCTGCATCGTTAAGGTCCCTCTCTTTGATCTTCGCCAGCGGGACCTGAGACAGATAGGACATCACACGGTCAACGAGCTTCTGAGGGCTGGTCTCGAGAGAAAAATATCCAACCCGGTACTTTTTTGCCAGCTCAATGGCGAATTGGATGGATAAAAGCGTCTTTCCTGCGCTTGGGTAGCCGCCGATCACGATGAAGTCTCCCAGTTCGGCGTACAAACATTTGTTGAGATCATCCATTCCCCACGTCAGGTACACCGGTTTTTCGTCCGATGCCTGCCGATCACAGAAACCAGCGGCAGCGTCGGCCGCAGACATGATCACGATATTTCGCCGGCTGACCATCATGCCATTCATCCGGTCGAGAGCCTCGCCGACATCTGCCAGCTTCTCTGTTCCGGCAATGACCATAGCCTCAGCCTGTATTCTCCGCAGTTTGCCGGTATCTCTGAGCATCTCACAGTAATACTGGAGATTGCTGGGCGCCGTATAGTATTGCATGACCTCCCTGACAACTGGCTCGTAGTCATCACCGGCCCGCTGCAGCGCTGTCACAGGATCGACTGGCGCACCGTCGAAATGGAGGTCAGAGATTGCTCCGAATAATCCGCGAGTCCCTTTAGTGCTGAAATGCTCCGGATTCAGTACAGCCACCACTTCGCCGACATGATCCGGCTCCATAAGGATTGTCCCGAGGATGCAGTACTCAATGTTCAGCTGATTGGCATGTTCAAGCATCACAGGACCTCCTCGTCATCAGCCCATCCGTCTTTGGTGGATTGATTCTTTTCCGGGACATCCACCTCCTCAGCGTCTCGCCATCTGGCTCCACGGAGGAATGTCGCTACATACGGGATTCCGATCCCGCGAGACCATTCATCGGTCTCTTTCAGCTTTACCAGCGCACGGGCGATGGTATCGATCAGGGCGTCGTCCGGCTGGAGCCTGTCCCATGCGTCCATAGCGTCTTGTTTATTTTTTCGGCCTTTCTTAGGGTAAAATAACCACAGTCCGTTAAAACGCTCTGGATTCCAATCAGGCGCCTCTCTCGGTTCATGCCGCTTCCGCGCACGCCGTCCCCCCTTGGGGGGTAGGGGGGTATTATATACATGGTTATTACATGGTAATGGTGTGCCCATTTGGGCAAATGGGAGCGTCACCACTCCAATCCTCTCCGTATAATTTTAAGAGCTCATCACTCGGCGAATACCACATTGTCCGATCCCTGCCCTCCTTGTTGTAGTTCGCAACAAGGAGGGCTCCCTTATCTTTGCAGCTGTTGATGATCCGCCTGATTTGCTTTCCAGTCCACCAAGGGAACATCTCCTCCAGACCGTGGATGGAGTTATAGGTCCACCATCTTCCGTCTCTGTAATTCTCTTTTTTGCTCCGGTTCTCCCGGACCCAGTACACCATTGCGTCAAGTAGTACGGACTCCTCCACTCCATAGCGGGACGCAGCTTCGCCTATGCCCCGGACAAAAGTCAATGGAGTCATATTGCAACCACCTGCCTATATCACTTCTCTATCCAGCCGATCAGCCTGAAGAGCTGATCCACAAGGTACGTAACACCAATGGCCGTGAAAAACACCGTCCATCCGCTCATCTGGAGGCACCTCCTCCCCGGCGGAAATAGGTCTTGCAATTTGTCACAGCCTGTGCTATATTGATATTGTTCTCATGGCGCAAGCCGTGGCGTCCCTTGTTGGTGTGCCCGCACCAGCAGGGGACATTTTTATTGCACGGAGGCGGTGACCAATCCATACTGGATCACCTCCGCAATAGTAAGCTCATGCACCGTTGCATCCACCAACAACATAGGCTTTCCGCCGACAGCGGCATAATAAGCCTTGTGAAACTGGCCGTCGTTATCGGTCCACCGCAGGAAAAACGAGTGGCCGACACGACTGATGCATGTATATCTGATAATTGGGATGTCATATCCCTTTGCCCGGACCAGCCTTGCGAGGCTGGTTTTTGTTGCTTTGGGAAGCAACTTCATCGCATATCCTCCTTTGCAAATCTCATCTCGTAATAGGCTTTGTTAACCTTGGATGCCAGCTCCATGAGCATCTGGTAGTCCTTTCTCTCCATGGCGTCGATGTGGCCGTCGGCAATCATGCGGATCAGTTTGCGGTCAAACCGCTCGTCGATCAGATCGAGGATGCAGCTGACATATTCGGCTGCGGCCTCCGCCAATGGCCGTCCAACCGTAAAGCTGGGAATCAGCTCATTGAGGGCGTTGGTCTGCTCCCGCAGGTACACGCCGGTGAGCCAGGGCGCCTCCAGACACTCGGAGACGATACTCAGGGCCTCAAGGGACGCGGTTCTGGCGCCGGTCTCCCACGCTCGGATGGTATCATCGCAGTATCCGCAGCGCTCCGCAAGGGCTTCCTGCGTCAAACCTCTACTGATACGCGCCCTTTGGATTGCGTTTGGCTTAACTTGGTACATGGATATATCCTCCAATATTGGGTATGCTCAAAGTAACTTAGAGCTGTTGGTAAACGGATTACCCGTGGTACATATAGGCTTGTCCACGGTGGCTTGCTCACGCAAGCCCGGATGCCTGTTTCCGCAGCGCCGACCGCATGGCAATCTCAATGATCTGCCGGTCGACCCGCTCCTTGTCCTCCGCAGTGAAGTTTCGGCAGCAGGTGTCCATGATGTAGCAGACAACTCCGTTCGTCTCCACGGTCATCTTGCAGTCAGCCATATCCGGCACAAAGGGAACATCACGCAATCTTGCCATATCGATCACCTCCGCTACAACTTACTGCCTGATCTGCTTGTCCTATGCCGTGCCACGGATGTCCGGTACCGGCTGCAGGCCCAGGACCACATCTGTACTGACGCCGAAGACCTCCGCCATGGCAATCACCTTATCCATCAGCGGATAGGTTATTCCGCGCTCCCACTTGGATACGGCCGGAAACTGGACGCCAATCTTTTTTGCCAGATCTTCCTGCGTCATGTCATGCTGCTCCCGCAGCTCCTTGATGTTCATTTTTCGGACTTCCATCAGCTCACCTCCCTCCGCCGATTTTGCTTGCAAGCCTATCCACACCGTGTTATACTTTCCTCGTAGTTTAGTTGTTTCGGCAAAGATAACCGGAGATCTCAACCTTCTTGCTTCTCATCATGCGCCTCCGCTATGCCGTTGCACTTTCCGCGTGGTTTAGCTTGTGACTGTAGTTATAATCTCAATTTTTTAGATTGTCAATCTTTTT
>JAUNWB010000065.1:0-701 GCA_030540535.1 Elusimicrobiales bacterium | reverse complement strand
GTTCACAATCTTGATTTATAAGATTTATGCAAATGGTGGTGATTCCGGTGGACACTTTAACGCGGATATTTGCTCTGCTTGATGAAAAGGGTATTGAGCAAAAAAAATTTGCTGTGCTTTTGGGCACAACAGATAAGACCGTGAGTGCGTGGAGGACTGGACGATCAAAGTCTTTCGCTAAATATCTGCCGAAGATTGCCGAAGTCCTCGGAACGACTACTGATTATCTGAACTATGGCACCCGGCCAGACGCGGAGCATCTGACTGATGAGGAGCGCCAGTTGCTGGCAGCCTACCGGCAGGCCGATGAAAAGAGCCGGGCTATGGTACGTCTGGCATTGAATATGGATAGTGCGGAACCCCCCGCATCCGCACTGTCCGAAAAGGCAATGTAATCTACCCACATTGCTGGGATAAAAAATAAAAGTGCCCAGACTGGGCACTTGAAAGTGGTGACAATATGAGTCAGGAGCATATCCCATCTGTCGATTTTATTGCCATAGATTTTGAGACAGCTACCTCTGACATGGATAGCGCCTGTTCTGTCGGTATAGCGGTTGTATCCAATCTCGACGTCGTTCATCAGTTCTATTCCCTGATTCAACCGCCGAACAACAAATATGATCCTAAAAACATAGAGATTCACGGGATATCCCCAGCTGACACAGAAAACTCGGATCCTTCTTGGGAAGTGCTTTCTC
>JAUNWB010000064.1 GCA_030540535.1 Elusimicrobiales bacterium | reverse complement strand
TATGTTATCAAAAAAAAAAAAACAATACAACCCCTGGCGGCGCGCAGCGTCCGGGGGCAGGCATTGGGCGGCGCGCAGCGTCCGGGGACATGTCCACATTCATTTGATTACTTGTGAGCTGCACCGTTTTGAATATATTGCCAACGGCTTTCATACATAACAATTCCCCGTAACCGCACAATTAAATATTTTCAACACAGCTAGGAACACAACATAAAAAATCCCCAGTTTTTAACACTGGGGATTTTTTAAAATTCATACGGCGCCTCTGTTTTTCCGGTAAGTATTTTACAGATTTTTTCTCCCTGCTCACTTCCGGGGTTAGGTATGCACGTATGTTGCAAAGTCGCTGCAGGAAAAGCGATTGCATACGATTTTCCGATTCGGCGGCATACTGCCAAATTAGAAAAATCCGCACCGCTGGAACCGGCACCAACGGCCCGGCAGTCAAAATTTTTGGTTCTTTGAGTGGAAACGCCCGAAGTTGATATAGATTCCCCAGGAATATTTAAGTCCAAATCGTTTAAATCATGAGTGTATTGTCCGTTAGCCATATAATATGCCTGCTGGGCCTGGAAAATAGCGCGGCTGAGCATAATACCTTCTGCTCCCCGGCTCTTTTCCACCGCTTTTTCATACTGTGGCAGAGCCACCGAAGACAAAATACCGATAATCAAAACGACGACTAACAACTCTATTAACGTAAAACCTTTATTTTGATACATGGGCCCTCCCCCCTTTATACGGTTTGGCGGCTTACTTTACTTACGTCATTCCCGAATGTTAGCGGCCCGCAGGGTTCGGGAATCTGCTGTTTTCTAAGGAGTAGATCCCCGACAAAAACCTTCGGGGATGACACTATGAAAGTATGCCGCCAAACCTGGATTTATCCCCATGGTATCAAAAAAAAAAAACGGGTCAAGGCCTTCCAGGCCACGGTTATCTTGTTCCACCCATCAGACTAGTTTAGGCCACACGGTTAAGATATGTCGCAACCTTACGAACAAGGAAGGGCAAAGCGAGTTGGCCCGAAGGGTCCGCCCCTCCCTTACCCACCGCGCTCACTAGACTAGTTTAAGCCACACTATTTAAGACATGTCCCAAACTTACGCACAAGCGAGCCCCGTATAGGTCCGTCCAGGCCTATTTGCCCGTCCGACAAGGACCCGCGCCCTTCTGATTAATTGGGCCACACTGTTTTGGATATGCCGCAAATTAAACAACCAGGAAACTGCCCCGAAGCACATAAAAAAAGAGGAGAGAAAAAAATCTCTCCTCTTCGTAAAATTTGCGGATGTTTTACAGTTCTATCACCAGCATGGACGGTTTAACCAGGTAGAACAAATTAATCAGCGCGCCC
Source organism: Elusimicrobiales bacterium (assembly GCA_030540535.1). Lineage (GTDB taxonomy): Bacteria > Elusimicrobiota > Elusimicrobia > Elusimicrobiales > Elusimicrobiaceae > Avelusimicrobium. The sequence goes on along the minus strand of JAUNWB010000064.1, from coordinate 5,897 downwards.
AGGCTTAAAAACGGCCCGAACGGAATGGTGTCGCCGCCTTTTTTACCCTTAAAAATCATCAAAAATACCGCATAAACTAAGCCGAAGAAAGAAGCGAATACAAGCGTCGTAATCACCCCTTCCCACCCAATAAGCGCGCCTACGCCGCCCATCAGTTTTATGTCGCCGCCGCCCATGGCTTCTTTTTTAAACAGCCAGCTACCGATAAACGCAATCGCCATCACGCCAAAAAGGCCTACGCACGCGCTTAATAACGAAGCCAGTTCTTTCTGCCACCATACGCCGGAAAAGGTGGGGTTGCACCACGCAAACGCAAGCCCTAATACAATAAGCCCCAGCGAACAGCGGTCCGGAATAATCATAAAATGGAAATCAATAACGGACAGCACGATAAGCGCATATACCGCCGCCAGGGTGACAAACGTCCACACCGTCAGCCCAAACCGCCACACAAACAGAAGTGTCAGCGCACCCGTAACGAGTTCCACCACCGGGTACTGGATGGAAATGGGGCTTTTACAGCTGCGGCATTTGCCCAGCAAAAATAGGTAGCTCAGCACCGGGATATTATCGTACCATTTAATGCGCGCACCGCAGCCGGGGCAGGAAGAAGGCGGCCACGCGAGGGATTTTTCGCGCGGAATGCGGTAAATACACACGTTCAAAAAACTGCCGAAAATTAAGCCGAACAACGCGGCAAAAACCAAAATAAGCGTTTCCATACCAGTAATTATTCTCCTAAAAACATAAAAATCCCCCGCAGGGTAACCGCGGGGGAAAAATTCTAGTGCGTATGCCAGGCCTTGCCGTAGCTGTCGTCCCGGTCCACGTTTACGAAAAAGTCCCCGTAGCGCGGATCGGCCGGATCGCTGACGTAAGCCCAGCCGCCGGTTTTGGTAAACGCCTGCTCAAAATTCCCGGTGGACACATGCGCAGACGGCGCATGCCCCGGCACGGTGGCCTGCGGGATTTTTTCGAGATACGCCGGCACCAGGCAGGACAAATCATCCGTCGGATACGTGCCCTGGTGTTCGCCGTAATACGCGGCGATGGCGCTGCGTACTTTTACCAATTTATGTTTGGTACTCCCCTCCTGGGCTTTATGCACAAGAGCCATAAACTTCGGCACCGTAAAGCCAAACAGCAGGGCGAAAACCACCACCATAATGACAATTTCGGTTACGGTAAAACCTTTCTTCATAAGCGGCCTCATTTAAAATTAAGCGAAACGAGTACAAACACTTTGGCGTCACCCAACGTGTTTTTGATACTGCTGTATTCGTTAGGCTGGTGAGCCAAATCGTCCACTTTGCAATACACTACGGCCGGATAGCCCGCGTTGCGCAGGAACGAAGCCACCGTCCCGCCGCCTACGCCCATGGGGCGCGGCGTATTTTTGTAAACGGATTTTACGGCCGCCACGGTTAACTTAACCACTTCGGCGTTTTTGTCGGTAGCTTTGGATTCTTCCGCAATCAGCTGTTCCACTTTCACTTTTACTTTAAATTCTTTTTCCACGGCTTTGACCGCTTTAGCCACTTCGTCCAGCACTTCTTTGTTCTTATAGCAGGGGATGGCGCGGCAGTCGAAATAAAACACGTCCGTTCCCGGGATGGTGTTGACGTTGGGCACGTTGGCTTCGTGCTTGGTGGGCTCGAAAGTGCCGGCGGATTCGGGTGCGAAGAGTTTGTCTTTTTTATTAAATTTTTTGTGCAGCGCTTCATCCAGGCGGACAATTAAATGCGCCGACGCGCGGTGCGCGTTGTTACCCATGTGCGGCAAGGACGCATGCGCCTGTTTGCCGGAAACGGTAAATTTCAACCAAAGCATATTCTTTTCGGCCACTTCCACCATCGTGCCATCCGGGTTGCCGCCGTCCGGCACCAGAAAAATATCTTCTTTTCCAAAGGTTTTGGGATGTTTTTTTAAGATGGCGGCAATACCGAACGTGCTTCCGATTTCTTCGTCCGCATTAAACAAAAGCGCGTACGTACACGGCGGGCGGACGCCGCAGTCCATCATGGCTTTCACGGCCAGCAGGCCCGATACGATACCTTGTTGATTGTCTTCGGAACCGCGTCCGTAAATCTTATCGCCTTTTACAACGGCTTTATAAGGGTCGGTTTTCCACAAGGCCAAATCGCCGGGAGGAACCACGTCCATATGCGCCATCACCCACAGAGCTTTCTTTTTATTTTCGCCGTAGTATTTGGCTACGATGTTCGGGCGCACGCCGCCTTCGGCGGACGGGTCTTTGATGTTAATAACGGAAACTTCGTCAAATTTCATCTGCTTGAGGACGGACAGCAAATACGCGGCTTTGGCGCCTTCGCCTTTACCGCCCTGGGACGGGGCTACGGCCGGGCAGGCGATCATATTCGTCTGCAAATCAATAACCGTTTGTTTATACGTGTCGATCTTTTTAAATAATTCTTTTTCCGTGTTTTCCATGTTCATCCTCCGGCCCATCACCCTACAGCGGGTTGGGCACATCTATAAATTGGGTTTGCACGCCAAAGCGCTTGGCCACCAGCTCCATAAGCGCCAAAACGCCCGCTTTTTCCGAGTTGTAGTGCCCCAGCGCAAGGCAGTTAATATGCCCTTCGCGGCACCATTCCTGGGCGGGTTCGTCCAGCACGCCGGTGATATACAAATCAATTTTCTTGCCAATCGCCTGGGGGAGTAAATCTCCCGCGCCGCCGCTGACGACGGCCACGGTACCGAGTTCTTTCGGCCCGTAGGCAAGCAGTTTGGCCTGGGTTTGGCAGTAAGTTTCCAGCCGGGTGATAATATCTTCCAGCCGGGCGTTTACAATGCCCGAAAACCCGATTTGCTGGCCGTGATACTCCCCGAACGGTTGTACGCGTTCGGCTTTTATCGCGCGCATCAGGACTGCGTTATGCCCCACCACGGGGTGTTTATCCAGGGGAAGGTGATAGGCGGCCAGGTTTAAGTCATGTTTCAAAAGAAACGCCACCCGTTCCCGGAACAAACCCGTAAGAGGCTGTTCTTTCCCCCACAAGAGGCCGTGGTGTACGACGGCGAGGTCCGCCCCCGCCGCTACGGCTTTGCGAAAAAACTCCAAAGAAGCCGACACGCCAAACGCAATACTCCCCACCCGCGGCGTTCCCGCCACTTGCAAGCCGTTATGGCTGGCGTCGGGGATATGGGCGATGTCCAAATACGTATCTAAGAAGTGAATGACGTCTTCGCAATTAACCATAGAATTATGTTATCATTTTATAAGGATGAAAAGAACTCTTTTTTTACTTATTTTCCCTTTATTTTTAGCCGTAAACGCCCTTGGAACCGACATTCCCGCCGCGCTCTATCTGCCCGCGCAGGAGAAACTGCTCGCGCCCGGGCCGCAAATCACCGTCCAATATCCGCACGAAAATATGAAAGTGGCGCGCGGAGCCAAAAAGATTTTTATCTTCGGGCAAGTCATTCTGCCCGGCCCCGTAAAACTGGATATCAACGGCGAAGAAGTACCCGTTCACAAAAACGGCGCGTTTTTGGCGTTTCTGCCCGTGCAAAGCGGCGCGTTTGAGTTTGTGCTTACCGCCTCCAACGCCAAAGAAACCGTCCACGCCGTGCGCCGCATTACCGTGCCGGGCGCAGACATTAAAGATTTTTCCGCCAAAGCCGAGTTCGACCCGGAAGAAGTGTTCCCCCAAAAACCTGTGGAACTAATGCCCGGGGATACCGTCAGCCTGTACGCGCGCGGCACGCCGGGAGCAACCGTCACGGCCACGCTTTCGGGCTTAAAAGACGCTAAAAACCTGCCGATGAAGGAGGACGTTTCCTCCCCCGGTTCTTACCGCACCCAATATGTAATTGACCCGGAACAAAAGCCCAAAACGGCTAAAATTACGTACCGCATGAAAGACGGCCCGGACGACACGGAAGCAAAAATCACCGCGACGGAAAAATTAAAAGTGCTTTCCGCCAAGGACCCGTTCACCCGCGGACGCATTTTAACGCCGGGCGTAAAACTGCGCAAAATCCCAACCCCGCGCGAAAACTTATACCCCTTTTACCGCGCCTACGGGGACGTGCTGCTTAACGGCCGCTTAAACGGCCAATACCGTATTATGCTCAACGAACAGGAATCGGCCTGGCTGGAAGAAGAAAATTTCCGGCTGGAACCGGCCAAAGACTACGAACCGAACACCGTCACCGCGCTGCGCATGAGCGTAACGGATGACAAAACGCGGTTTACGTTCGTCGGCAAACGGATGACCCCTATCAGCGTACACGAATTTAACGACCGCCTGGAACTGACGCTGTATTACACGGACGGATTTGACGAAAACTTCAGCATGGACACCACAAGCCCGCTGGTGGAAAACATCATCTGGTCCCAGCCCGCCAAAGACACTCTGCTGTTCAAAATCTACTTTAAAAAAGGGACCGGCCCCTGGGGGCACGCTTACGATTTTGAAGAAAACAACTTAGCGCTCGATTTAATGCACAAACCCGTTTTAACTCCCGCCAAAGACAAACCGCTCACCGGGGCGCGCATTTTGATTGACGCCGGCCACAGCCCGCGCCGCCAAGCCCCGTATGACGGAGCCGTCGGCCCCACGGGCTACCTGGAATACGAAGCCAACCTGGCCCTGGCCGAAGAATTAAAACCCCTTTTGGAACGCGAGGGCGCCACCGTCATCATGACCCGCAGCGGCAACAACCGCATGAGCCTGCAGGAACGATACAAACATGCGCTTAAAGAAAATGCGCATATTTTCGTCAGCCTGCATTATAACGCACTGCCGGAAACGGTCAATCCCTTGGCGCGCGCACGGGGATTTTCGGTCTACTACAATTACCCGCACAGCTTTCAGCTGGCCCAGTCGGTTTACGACGCGTTCACCAAACGCGTCCCGCTGCCGGACAACGGCATGATTGCCAACGACGTGCTGTTCATCCCGCGCATCCCGCAAATGCCCAGTATTTTGGTGGAGAACGCCTATATCATTCTGCCCGAGCAGGAAGAGTTGGCACGCAGTAAAAAGGGACGCGAACCCCTGGTGCGCGCCTTATATGAAGGGATTATGAAATTCTACGGAGCCACTCCCCGCCCGCTTAAAAAACCCGCCAAACGCAACGCGTTTAAAAAACCCATGAAAAAAGCGGTGCTGCTGCCGGGTAAACCGCCGGCAATAGTTCCCGCTAAAAATAAATTAAACTATAAAAAAACCGCTTTTAAAAAGCGGTTTTTTAAAATTAAAAGCGCATCCCGAAACGGAGAGAGCCTTCCGCTTCCCAGTGGGATACCAAATACGAAAAATGGCCCACGTCTGAAGACGTATTATAAATGCCGCGCACTTCCGCCCCGATAAAAGACGAATCCGAAACGTCCGTTTCCACACCCAAACCAAAAGCGAAATACGCCGAAGTTTTATGTTCCTTCAAATCAAAAGAATACTCTGCCTCGCGCCGGGTAAAACCGGCCGCCAAGAGCCCGTAAGAACGGGTGGACGTTTCACTCGCAGCGATGAATTTACCCACAACGCCGCCGCGCCGCATACGAAATTTATCTATCAGAGAGCTGCCGCTTTCCGAAGAGAACCAGGTTCCCTCCAACCCTACGCCCATCCACGGAGCCCAGTAATACAAAACGCGCGCGGAAACGCCGCCTTGCAGATTAATCAGCCGCTCGCCGTTGGATTCTTCGACCGGGGCAAAAGAGCCGGCCAGCCCCAAAGAGGCTTCCCACGGGAAAATAACGGACGGTTCTTGTTGGTAATAGCCGCTACCTGCGGTATAGATTTGTGCCGAAGAAACGGCGGGGAAAGAAAACAGTAACAGAAGACACAAAGCAAGTTTTTTCATGTTGTATATTGTAACAAGATAGCCCGCGCCGAATAAATACTGCAATAGGGTTAGAGCGAAAA
>JAUNWB010000063.1 GCA_030540535.1 Elusimicrobiales bacterium | reverse complement strand
CCCTGGGCGGCGGCTTCCCCGATTTCGTTGGAAAGCTGGGCCTTTAATTCTTTTAAATCTTTCAGCTCATTTACAAGAGCTTCGTATTTTTTGCGGCTGACATAAAATGCTTCTGGCATGATCTAACTCCTTATCTTTAATTTTAGTGTACAATTTATGCGCTTTTATTTCAATGTTTCCGGCCGGAAAAAATTTATTATATAATCAGTACATGAAGAAATTTCTGTTTCCGCTCGTCCTCCTGCTTGCCTGCACCGCCGCGCGCGCGGAAAACGACCACGTCCGCATCGCGCAGGAAAATGCGCCCGCCGTCGTAGCCGTAAACGTTGTAAAGAAAGACGGCTCCACTTTTACCGGCACGGGATTCGCCGTTTTGCCCGAAGGGCTCATCGCCACCAGCCGTCACGTGTCCGACGACGCACTGTACATGAATATCACCTTTAACAACGGTACCGTATCGGGCGAAGCCGTCACCGTCGCAAGCGCGGACGAGGTGGACCTGTCGCTGCTCAAGATTCAAGCCCTCAATTTGCCCACCGTCCGGCTGGCCGATTCGGACAACGTCCTCCCCGGCCAGCCGATTACCGTCATCGGCAACCCGCGACGACTCCAAAACACCATCAGTTCCGGACTCATCAGCCAAGTGCGCAAAAAAGCCAACGGCGTTATTTGGCACCAAATCAGCGCGCCCATTTCCCCCAGTTCAAGCGGCAGCCCCGTCTTTAACGCGAAGGGCGAAGTAATTTCCGTGGCGTTTGCCAGCTACCAGGGCGACGGAAACCAAAATTTGAACTTTGCCGTACCTTCCAATTATTTGGCCCGCCTGGCGTCTTCCGTCGGGTATACGCTCCCCCGGGCCGGGCAAACCGAGCCCGATACGCCGCCACAATCCCAGGGCAACCCTATCAGCAACCACTTCAAAAAATCCTGGTCCATCCTTAAACGGTTGCTGCATTTGAGCGAAGAATAGACCGTCCCCGGGGCTAAATACACTTGAAAAATCCCGTACAAACGGATAGACTATTATAATAATAACCGCCGCCGTACGCGCGTTCAAACGGCACGAGGCGGACAAGCCCGTAAGACGGAGTATTTATGAAAAAACCAGTCAAAATCGCTTTAATTGTTTGCTGCGCCGTTTTCTTTTTATTTTTATTGCTGCCTTTTTTGGAAACTCCGGCCCCCAAAACCGCGGTCAAAAACGAAACCGCCAAAGCCGAGCCGCAAATTTTTACTTCTAACCCGCTTACGGAACTCGTCGGCCGGATTGCGCGCTTTTTCCGCACGCGCCAAAACGCAGAAGAAAAGCAAAAAACCGCCGGACGGATGACCGCCGACCAAGCCGCCGAAATGTTCGGCGAACCGCAAGGCGATACGCTGTACGCTTCCGCCCAAAGCGCGGGAGCCGGCACGGAAGTATTCTCCGGCGGCGACGGAGCCGCCTACGCGGACGCCTACCTGCAAACCGAAGAAGGCGACTGGGTGCTTATCCGCCAAACTTCCCCGGAAGGCTCCACGCGCGGCATGCACGAAATTAACGTAAAAGACAATGCCTACGACCGTTACGTCACCCAGGAACGCCAAGCCCGTTTTACACCCGTTATGCGACAGCCCGCCAGCAAAGAAGAAGTGCCCGATTCCCGCCTGGCGCGCGTATTTAACCCGATTAAACGCCTGTTCGGCCTCGGCGAAAAACCGGTCGCTCAAGGCGCCATCCGGGGAACCCGGGACGACGACCGTTTAGCCTCCGCCCGGACGTCCTCCTCCGCCGGAATAGGCAGAAATACAAAAAAATCCTCCACAATAAAATCCCGCCAGGTAGACTGGGACGGATTTCGCAACAACCCCTTTGCCTCGTTTGTCCCCGGCAGTACGGAAGCCGCGGAAGCATTGTTGAATTTGATCAATCCGACGCGGGCCATCGCCGAATCCGCCGAATGGCTGGCAAATATCAAATACCCCGACCCGAATACGCCGGAACACGAACAAGCTAAAAAAGAACTGCGGGACCAGGCTATACAAAAATTCAGCCAAGACATGAACGAAATCATGAAGCAGCAAAACGGTGACCAGGAGCCTGTGAACGTCTTTAAAGACGCGGTAGACCCCCTGTCCTGCGGGGACGGTTCCGTACCGAAAAACACGTGTTCGCTCCCCGGGCAGGAAGACGCGGGCCCGGATATAGCCGCCATTAAAACCCGTTCCGACGTGCAATTTTTCGAACGGACCGGCCTGCACTTGCCGCCCGCCGGAATTACCGTAGTTTTGAACTCCACCGACATGCCCATTCTGGATGAAGACGTAACCCAGGAAATCCTGGAAAGCGCTGACAAAGACAAACTGCAGGCGCTGGATTTCTACCAGTTCATGCGAAAAGAATGTACGGATAGCTGCTACTGGGTGGCAACCGGAACGGATAAGGAATCCGAACTTTCCAAAACGGTAGAAGCGGTGGGGCTTACGCTCAAAGGCGACCCGCTGCAGCGTTACGACCAGTACGCCCGGGATTACATTGAAGAGAAACGCCAAGAAGGAACAATGTCTGACGAAGAACTCCGGGCTCTGGAACAGCAGCTGACGGAAAACAAAATGCCGTACACGGCGTACTCGATGGAAAACATGAACCAGCTTTTCCAAAACACCATGGATTTAATCGATCAGCGCGCACGGCCGGAAGAAGGCTCCGTGCCGTTCTTCTCCCATGTGGAAAACGCCTACGACTTCCAGCAACGCTCCAACCAGCAGTTCCCCATTTTGTACGGACGCGGCAGCGCCGTAGACGGAAACAAAGAGTTGGACCAGCGCGCTGACGACTTTACCCAGGAACTGGCCCAATACGTAAACAACGCCAAAGAAATCCTGCACAACATCAAAAAAGAACACTCGCAGGAAGGCACGCAGGAGCTGGCAAAACCAAAAATACAGCAAATGCAGGAACAGTTTAAAAGAGAGATGCAGAATTTCTCCAAGAATAACGACGTGGGAACTTACCAAAAATAAACGACGTTCTTTTCAGACCGGGCCCCTTTTAGCGGGCCCGGTTTTTACTATGCCGCAAACTTGTTTCTTTTCTTTCAAAAAACGGGTATAATTTGTATAGACGTTTCCATACGCGCGCACGCGCGCCAAACCAGACAAAACAAGGAGCCCGGTTTATGAAAAAACTGCTCGGCCTGTTATTTATTTCTTCTTTCGTTCTTTTGGCGGGATGCCATGCAAAAAAAGAATCCCCCTACAACCGCACCGATGATAAGCAAGACTACGAACGCTTGCTTAACACCCATGTATTCGCCGCCTGCTTAAATATCGGCAAACCGTACGCTACGTATTCGCTGGCCGATTTAAAAAAGCGTCCGTCCGATGATAACCCTTACTACAAAATCACTTTTGTAAACGGCCCGTGCAAAGGCAAAACGCTGTGGACCAAAGACGTCCTCCTAAAAACCGCGCCCGTGGGAGCGGAATATCTGCCCAAAGGCACGGTATTGCTGCGCAACTATTGGAACCCCAAAGAACCCTACGACCAGGAAAAAACCGACCGCTGGAACATCGCCGTAGTAACGGGCTCCACCCGCGCGGACAAAGGCATTGTGGATTTGGAGTTCCCGCGCGACCGCAACGATTTTATGCCCGCGCGTGAGGGGGCTTATCTGCACAACGTGCGCTACGTTATGCAGCCGGAAGTAAAAGACGTACGCAACTTCTTGTACTAAAGGAACTGATATGAAAGTAAAATTTTTCGCCGCCTTATTTGCCTGCTTGACGTTCGCCTGTCCCGTCTTTGCCGCCCAGGGGGACCCCATCAGCCTGGAAACGCTGATTATCGACGTCCCCACCGCCGAAACGCTGGACCGCTACCAAGCCTCTTTTCTCACACGCGCCTATGACCACGGCACCATCATGGAAAGCATCGATTTTGGCGTCTATCCCCGCATCAATCTGGGCGTATCCATCGCCGTACACGAACTGCTGGGCTCTTCATCCTCCGTACGCGTGCTGGACCCGGACTTCCAGGTAAAATGGAAACTGTACGACGGCAGCCTCTACCTGCCCGCCATCGCCATCGGCTACGACGGCCGCCGCTACGGCTACGGGTACGACCATCGCCGCAACTATACAAAAACCAAACAATATCTCGACGACCGCAAAGGCGGCTACCTCACTTTTTCGCGCGAGATTATTGTCCCCGGCCTTAACGCCACCGCAGGCGTGAACCTGTCCGATTTTGATTTTGACGACCTTTACATGTTCACCGGCTTTTTTTATAACCTGGCCGACAACTTCGGGCTGCTTGCGGAATGGGACAACATCCGCAACATCCGCGATTCCCGCCTCAACCTGGGCGCGCGTATTACGCTGCACCCGTCCTTGGCGCTGGACGCGGCCGTGCGCCGTATCGGCCGTGGGGACGAAAGCGAACGTATTTTACAACTGCGCTACGTCACCAATTTTTAAGAGGAGTATATGAACCAAACGTCCCAGCAGCCGCGGCCGCAATTCAAACGCCGCACCATTTTTATTAAAAAGAACCTCCAGCTGCGCTATATGATGATGATCATCCTAAGCGTGCTGTGCGGTTTGGCGATTATGACGTTCGAACTCACCGCCACACTTAATGACTTGTTCGACACTTACCCCGTACTCGTCCAGCCTATTTACGACCAATTCATCCCCATCGCGGCGGGATTCTTCTACAAAATCGCCATTTATCTGTTGTTTGTGGTGTTGATTTCGGCCATTTTGTCACACAAAATGGCGGGGCCGGTATACCACTTTGAACGGGTCTGCAAAGCCATCGCCAAAGGGGACTTTTCCCAGCGCGTACACCTGCGCAAAGGCGACCAGCTGACCGACCTGCAGGAAGATTTCAACGCCATGATGGACCGCGTAGAAGCGGAAATAAATAAAAACAAACAGTCGTAAACAACGGGGGTTGTATGAAGAAATACTGCGCAATCGCGCTTGCCTTATTATGCGCGGCGTTGCCGGCGGCGGCGCAAAAAGAATACGGTCTTAAATTTTCCAGCTTGATCAATGACGACCTCACCCTGGAAAATGCCATCCGCCTGGGCCTGGAAAATAATTCCGAATTTCTATCCGCCCGGCAGGAAATTATCATCGCCGAGCAAAAAATAAACGAAGCGAAATTCCGCTTTCTGCCCCAGTTTTCACTCCAGGGCACCGCTACGTGGTACGATTTGGAATACCCCATGGTACTGCCCGACGCGGTGGCCAACCGTTTTCTGCCCAGCACGGATACGCTTAACGAAAAAAAATTCTTCGGCGTCGGCGTTACGGCCACACAATATCTGTACTCCGGCGGCCGTATCCGCGGCACGCTCAAAATGGCGCGCGCCAATTTAAAACAGGTGCAAAGCCGGTACGAAACGGTAAAAAACGCCGTAGTGCTGGATATTAAAAAATCGTTTAACAACCTGCTCCACGCGCAGGAATACGCCCGCTTCACGCAAAAAACGCTGGATACGGCCAACCAATGGTACACCCGTCCGTCCGGCGACGCCTGGACCCAAATCCGCCAGCGCGCCCTGCTGGCCGACCTGGCCGTACACAACAACCGGGCCAAACGCGCCCTGGGCGAAGCGCAGCTGGCCATGCTGGTAAGCCTGAACAAAGAGCTTAATTCCACGATTACCATTAAAGGAGATTTTGTACCCGTTAAAACCAACTGGGACCTCCCCCACCTCAACCTCTGGGCCATGGAATTTCGCCCCGAATTAAAATCCGCTATCTACGCCCTGGAAGCCGACAATATCGCCATCGATTTGGCGCTCTCCAAACGCTACCCGGACATTATTTTAAACGGCTCCTACGAGCAAATGGGCGCGGACACGCTGGAAGACGTAAACAAACAAATTTCGCTGGCCGTACGATTGCCGATTCCTTACAATTTTTCCGAACAAATCGCTCAGAAAAAAGCCGAACAGCGCAAGAGTTCCCTGCGCCGCGCGGCCATTGAAGACAAAATCCGCATCCAGGTGGCAAGCAACTTTGAAAGCATGCGCTTTTGGCAAGACGAAGTGTTGCAACGCCAGGCCGTCTACCGGGACTTGAAAACCCGTATCGAAGCGGCCGGGAAAACCGCCGCCAAAACGGGAACCTCCCCGCTGGAAGCGTTGCTGGCGTACGAACAAACGGCAGCCGGATATTTTGAAGCCATACTAAAAAACCGCGTAGCCAAAGCCGAATTGGAATGGGCCATCGGCCAGGATTTACAATGACATCGTTTTTGCGCCGCGCGGGCTGGTTAACGGCGTGCCTGCTGTGGGCGTTCCCCGCGGGGGCGCTGCAGGTTCCGACGGATGACGATATCCTGCGCGAATTTTTATGGCAGCGTTTTATCAGCCTGCCCAAAGACCAGCGCCCCAAAATCGGGATGGCGCTCTCCGCCGGCGGCGTGCGCGGTTTTGCCCATGTGGGCGTGCTGGAATCCCTCGATAACGCGGGCCTGCCGATTGATATGATTTCCGGCACATCGATGGGTTCCGTGGTGGGCGCGCTGTACGCCGCGGGGCTGCCGACGTCCAAACTGTGGGAAATCAGCACCCACATGACCATGGACAGCATCACCCCCGACTATAACGCCATGGGGCTTTTGCGCTTTTTATTCGCCAAAAAACTTCCTTCCTCTTCCAACTTGGTAAACTTTTTCCATGAACAGCTGGGCGATATGCAGTTTGAGGACATGAAAATCCCGTTTTCCTGCGCCGCCATGGACGTAAAAACCGGCGAACGCGTGGGATTTAATTCCGGTCCGCTCGCCATCGCCGTACGGGCCAGTATGAATTTGCCCGGCGTGTTTGAACCCGTGGAATACCGCCACCGCGCGCTGGTGGACGGTGCCGTGGTGGATTATCTGCCGGTGGAATCCGTCAAATTAATGGGGGCGGATTATATCATCGCGTCCGTCACGCCGCCCGATTTTTACTCAACAACGCCGCAGAGCATCGCCGCGTATCTCTTGCGCGTGGGCGACGTGCGCGGGGCCGCCATGATTGAAGAAGCGGCTCAAAAAGCCAATTTCGTGCTGACAAACCGCGTGCTGGATATCGGCACCCTGGAGCTGGACAAATTACACAAAGCGGGCGAAGTGGGCATTCAGGAAGCCACCCGGAATATGGAGGCACTGCAGGAAGACATCCTGCTGTTTGCGTTACCTTATGTGCTTAAATTATAAACCCCTTTTTATTGCCGCGGCCGCACTGTGGACGGCGGCCTGTTCGGCGGGATTTTTGGGCCTGGCCCCGGCGGGCGACCGCAAAGAATACG
>JAUNWB010000062.1 GCA_030540535.1 Elusimicrobiales bacterium | reverse complement strand
GCGCCCCGTGAACCGGGAATCCAGATTTAAATAAGGTTTACAACTTCTATTAAACGGCCCGGATTCCGGGAACGGCGACGCGCAGCGTGCCGGGATGACAACTTTTTGACACATAGGATATATCCCCCTTTATGGTTTGGCGGCTTACTACTTTACTTACGTCATTCCCGAGTGTTAGCGGCCCGCAGGGTTCGGGAATCTGCTGTTTTCTAAGGAGTAGATCCCCGACAAAAACCTTCGGGGATGACGCTATGAAAGTAAGCCTCCAAACCTGGAATTATCCCCATGTTATCAAAAAAAAAAAACGGGTCAAGGGGCGAGCCGCCCCTCCCTTACCCACCGCCCTCATTAGACTAGGTTAGGCCACACTGTTTTGGACATGTCGCCAGCTACGAACAGGCGAGCCCCAACGGCGGCCCGCAGGGCCTTGCCGAGGACAGGCATGCTGGCCTCAACCAGGGTTAAGCAATAGACGGTGCTTATCAATTAAAAGGGAACAACTCAAGGGGGTATCTGCCTGTCTGGCCCAGGGGCTGGATTCCCCTCTTGTCCGCGCTCTTCTGATTAGTTTAAGCCACATTGTTTTGGACATGTCGCACCCTTACGAATAAGGAAGGCCAAAGCGAGTTGGCCCGGAGAGTTCGCCCCGCCCTTACCCACCGCACTCTTTTGATTATTTGAGCCACACTGTTTTAGACATGCCGCCAACTACGAACAGACGAGCCCCATATGGCCGCCCGCAGGGGCTGGCCTGGAAGGTCTTGCCGGGGGCAGGCAACTTGTCTGCCATCTTCTGACTACCTGGGCCACACTGTTTGGGACATGTTGCTTAACTACGTAACAACACTTGCCGGAGGCAGGCGTTGGGCGACGCGCAGCGTCTGGGGATAAATAAGTTGTCTTCCCCGAAAGTCTTTGTCGGGGATCTTCTTCTGATTTATAACGACAGATTCCCGACTACAGCCATCGGGAATGACGAATAGGGACGGACTCGTCTAACATCAGCCGTTATTCAACTGCCGTGCAAAACAGAATACCACTGTAGGAGATTATATGATTTTTCAAAACCGTTTTTAGTTGGCGGGATTTAGTTGCCCGTATAGGCGTGGCTGTAGCCACGTCAAGGGCAAGAGACCGCCAAATAAACAGGTTTTGGAAAATTGTTTATCCTAATAAGCAAGAACGGGCAGAAAAATACTTTCTGCCCGTTCTGCGAATTACAAAAGTTAACATCAGCCGTTATTCTTCGTCTTCGTTATAGTTGCGTACAAAGAAGATAATATACGCAAGCCACGTCGCTCCGAAGAAAATCAAAAAGCAATACGAAAACCACCACAGCTTATTCAAGGGATTATAATCCGTCAGCAAGGACTCCACAAACAACATCCCCAGCACCACCGTTAAATAGCACCACACAAACAGCGCAACCAGCTTTAACAGCGAATCAAACGTGCCGACAATCAAACCCTTTTCGGCATACGGTCTTTTAATAAACGCGATTATTTTTTGCATACAGTTATTTTAATCTCCCGGGGAAAGTTTGTCAAGCTAAGGCTGCATGGACGGGTCCGTGGCGTTGTAGCCAAAAGAAGGATCGTCCAATAAATTATCGTCTAAAAATCCGTTCGGGGCCGCACCGCCGGCATTCCCTGTGGGTTGGGAAAGCGGATCATTTTCCAACGCTTGCGCCTGCTGCAGTTCGCCTTGCGGCGTACCCGTGGAATACGGGTCCGCGCCGTACGGATCCGGCGCATAGGAAACGGGTTCCTCCGGCGTCTGCACAGCGGCAGGCTCTTTCATAAAACGTTTGGGTTTATTTTTGCGGGCTGCCAACTGCGCTTTAGTCATCTGGGGTCCCTGCTCCTCCAGCACGGACGGAGTGCGGAGAGGAGCCTTGGCCGCAGCGGCCTTTTTGGCGGCTTCAGCCTGAGCCTTTTCCCAGGCTTCTTTTTCAGCCTTTTCAATCGCCAGGCGTTCCTGCTCGGAAAGCATATCGTTGGTAAACGCCGGGAAGTTATGCGTGCCCACATAATCCTGCGCGACGGCTACGCCGTCTTTATCAAAATATTTTTGTTTATAGCGGGCGTCCTGAGCGGAAGCATCCTGCGGAGCGTTGGCGGAAACGCCGTAATACACCAGCTCCGGCCCGGCGGGAGCGGGCGGTTCCGCTTCCGGCGTTAAACAGTAGGCCGCACGTTCAAGCGTCGTAGCGTCCTGGTGCTTATCCACGCGCGTTTCACACGTGGAAGCAGAAAAAGCCGGCAAAGCGGCGGAAAAAAACAAAACAAAAACAGCGAAAGGTTTTTTCATAAAATCTCCCTACTATAATCATAATACATTTTACGCTTTTTTGCACGCGAGGCCGAAGGATTTACCCCAGGCACTTCATCCCGGCCCAAAGCGCGGCGAGCCCCACCAAAACGGATAAAACCAAATAGAAAAACGCTTCCCCCTGCTTTCCGGCGGCGGTCAACTGCGCAAAATCCAGCAAATAGGTGGAAAAAGTGGTAAATCCGCCCAGGCAGCCCGTCATAATAAACAATTTCAGTTCCGGCCCCGCCGCGCGGCGCGCAAAATACGCATACGCAAGGCCGATAAAAAACGCGCCCAGCACATTTACAATAAATACGCCCCAGTGCCCGCTGACCGCGCGCCCCGTCAGCCAGCGCAGCACGGCCCCCAGGCCGCCGCCGACAAATACGCCTAAAAATGAATACATAACGCTCCTTTCTGCCCCCGGGATTCATCCCAATATAACAAAAAACCCTCCGTTTGGAGGGTTAAAAAATGTCACCGGGTGGGATCGAACCACCGACCTAGCGCTTATGAAACGCTCGCTCTAACCAGCTGAGCTACGGTGACGTAAATCTTATATATTTATTATAACAAAACAACAAAACAAAACGCAAGAAAAAATTTTCTCCGACGGAAAAAACGCTAATCAATCATGGAATAGACATTTAACGTCGCCGGGATTTTGGCGTTTTGGGCGGTATTAAAATCCTGCTCGGCCAGTTCGTTTTTGCCAAGCCGCAAATACGCCGCGCCGCGCGCGTTGTACACGTCCGCCGCCGGACGCAGGTTGATGACGGAGGTATAATCCGTCACCGCTTCGGCGTAGCGTCCGAGCATAAAATATACGCCCGCGCGCGAAAAGAAAATTTCCGGCTTGCCGGGTTTTAAGGCGATAGCCGAATTTAACACCTCCAGGGCTTCGTCAAAATTTCCTTTGGCGGCCAACACGCTGCCGTAAGCGGTGTAAGCGTCGGCCTGGTAGGGGTTTTTATCAAGTACAAATTTAAAATCGGCTTCCGCCAAGTCGTAATTTCCCTGGAAAAAGTGTACCGCGCCGCGCGAAGCGTACGCTTCCAAATTATCGGGGTTTAATGCGACCGCACGGTTATAGGCTTCCAGCGCACGGACGGGGTTGCCGTCTTTAAAATAGCCGTCCCCCCGCAGCAAATACTCGCTGGACGTCTGCAGCCCGGCGCAGGCCGCCAGCGCGGCCGCACCCAAAACAAATAAAAACGTTTTTTTCATAATAACGCTCCTGGTGGAAAGGTCCTAGAAATTATACAACAAAAGACCTAATTTTTTCTAGGTATAAATTGCGTGAAAATTGGGTCCAAAGGCCCTGTTTTTCCCCCCGCCGAAGCGATATACTGTATATGTAAACAAATTTAAATTTCATCCCATACCGCTGTAGTCCCAAACCCTGCTACAGCGGTTCCCTTTTTTATATTGGGCTTTTTGCGTGCCAAATGCTACAATAACATTATGACAAACCAACGGATTTCGCTTTTTATCATCGCCCATAATGAGGAACGCCACATCGCTAAGTGCATCTTGAGCGCGAAAAATTTGGTAAGCGAAGTGATTGTGGTGGACGCCTTTTCCACCGATAAAACAGCGCTTATCTGCCGGGACCTCGGCGCGCAGGTATTTACCCGCGCGTTTGACGGTTTCACAAACCAAAAAAACTTTGCCCTTTCGAAAGTTTCGTGCGGCTGGGCGTTAAATTTGGACGCGGACGAAACGCTCTCGCCGGACCTGGCCGAAGAAATCGCCCGCGTGACAAAAAACACTTCTTTCGACGGGTTTGATATTCCCTTTTACAACTATTTTCTGGGAAAGAAAATGCGTTTTAGCGGCCTTAATAAGGAAAAACATCTGCGTTTGGTGCGCACGGAAAAAGCCGCTTACGAAGGAGGGCTCGTACACGAAGGTTTAGTGGTCCGCGGCCCCGTCGGGCGTTTAACCAACCATATCAACCACTATTCGTACGATTCTATCGAAACGTACTTCCGCAAATTTAACAACTACACTTCGCTGGCCGCCGGACACCTGCACGCCCAGGGCAAACGCTTTTCCCTTATCAGCACGCTGGTGCGCCTGCCGTTTGAATTTGCCAAACGCTACCTGCTGAAACTGGGCGTACTGGACGGCGTGCGCGGGCTGATGTGGGCATCTTTCTCCACTTTTTACGTATTCGTAAAATACATGAAACTTTGGCAGCTTGAGCAGGAGGACAAGAAATGACGGCAGCCGTTCTGGCGGTGTTATGCGCGGCGGCGCTGCTTATCCTCTTTCCCGCCTTGCGCAAAACCTGGTATCTGCCCAAACGGAAGGGGTTTGTCGCGCTGATGTATCACCACGTGGCAGAGCAAAATCCGGCTTCACCAGACCCGTTTACCGTCGCCCCGGCCATGCTTGAAAAGCACCTCGTCTTTTTAAAAGAAAACGGATATACCCCCGTTTCTTTAAAAGAGTTACAGGAAGGCTCGCCCGTTCAAAAACCCGTCATGCTGACGTTTGACGACGGCTACGAAGACAATTATAAAAATCTCTTCCCGCTTCTTAAAAAACACAACGTGCCGGCCGTCATCTTTTTAGTTGCGGACAAAATCGGCACGCCCGAATATATGACCTGGGACCAAATCCGCGAAATGAAAAACAGCGGCCTTGTGCAATTTGGTTCCCACACGTGTTCCCACTGCCGTTTAAGAAACCTGCCCGACGAAGAAATCGCCCGGGAACTGGTCCGCAGCAAACAAATGTTGGAAGAACAGCTGGGTGAGCCCGTAACGGCTTTTTGTTATCCGTTCGGCTCGGGCGGGTTTGATAAACGCGTCCGTCCGCAGGTATTTAAAGCGGGCTACTTGTTTGATTTCAGCACTAAAAAAGGAGTCAACCCCTGGCCCTGGAATCCCGCCAAAACGCTGTTGCGCGCCTTCCCGCGCGGCGGAGAAACGCTGTTTGATTACCACCTGCAGCTAACCCGGGGACAAAGCAAACTGTAAAACAAATTATATCAGCCCTTGATAAACTTATGAAAACACCTCGCATCAGTCTTTTTATCATCGCAAAAAACGAAGAACAGAATATCGCCAAATGTATTTTGAGCGCAAAACATATCGTAAACGAAATTGTTGTGGTTAACAGCATGTCGAAAGACAAAACCGCGCTGATCTGCCGGGACCTCGGCGCCGCGGTATACGACCGCGCATTTGACGGATTTACCAACCAAAAAAATTTTGCCCTTTCAAAGGTAACGAACGAATGGGCGCTGTCGCTGGATGCGGACGAATCCCTCACGCCGGAACTGGCAGAAGAAATCAAGCAAGCCGTGCAGCAGGGTAAGGCCGACGGCTACGAACTCACCCGCGTGAACGATTTTTTGGGCAGACGCATGCGCCACAGCGGCATGAAAGCCGAACATATTTTGCGTTTGGTCCGCACGGAAAAAGCCGAGTTTAGAGGCGGCCTGGTACACGAAAAACTGCACGTGGACGGAAACACCGCACGTCTTAAAAACGTATTTATACACCACCCGTACGACAGCATTGAATCCTACTTTGACAAATTTAATAAATACACCACCCTCGCCGCGCAAACCATGTTCGAAAAAGGCAAAAAAGTATGCCTGCTGCGCGTACTTTTAACGGTGCCGTTTGAGTTTGCGCGCCGCTACGTGCTAAAAGCCGGTTTTTTGGACGGAATAAGAGGGCTTATCTGGGCGTCTTTTTCCTGTTTTTACGTATTTGTTAAATATATGAAGTTATGGTACCTGTGGGAAGAGAAGAAAAATAAATGATGATTTATCCGCTTACCGCGGCCGGAATAATTCTGGCGGCGGCCGTTTATGTTATCTTGCGCCGCGCCAAACGGGCGCTCCTAGTATTGACGTACGTCAAAATCGGCCGTCCGCCCGCCAGCGCGCGTTTAAAAAACGAATGGACCTCCGCCGCACGGCTGGAAAGCACGCTTAACAAGCTGGTCCGCCGCAATTTTAAAACCGTTCTGCCCGGAGAACTCTCCAAAGGCCGCTTGCCCGCCAAACCCGTTTTGCTTGCCTTTATGGGCGGATACCAATCTTTTTATACGGAAGCGTGGCCGATTATCAAAAAATACCGCGCCAAAGCCTGCGTATTTTTGGCGCAGGAGTACGTCGGCGCATATGACGCCTGGCAGGACCCGTACCGGGAACCGTGGCAAAACCTGCTGACGGAAGCACAGATAAAAGAACTCAAACAAAGCGGCCTAGTGGAATTTGGCGCGCTTGATTTAAAAGCGCGGGATTTAACGCTGCTGCCCGTGAGTGAAGCCGCCTTTGGCGCGGCCGAAAACAGCTTCCGCTTAAAAAAACAGCTGGGACTCACGGCTGAAGCGTTTGCTTTTTGGCCGGCCGAAAAATGGAATGAAAAAACCGCGCAGGAAGTGCTGCACGGTTTGGAAAACTTGCCCGTTTTAACGCCCGTTTCCGGCGTAAACCCGGATACAAAAACAGCGTTTTTAAAGACGCTTCCCGCCAATTCCTTACGGGCTCGGTGGGCGCTGTGGACCAGACGCTAAGGCATTTGAAATAAATTCAATCCGCCCACCCGTTTCACAAAGCGTCCGGCGAACATTTTTTCGCAAAACGCCCCGCGTTCTTTCTCAAAGACAACGCCGGTACCGATGCGTTCCACACACCACAGAACGTCCGGGTCTATCTCTACAATCTCCATTCCCGGGTTTGCAAATATAAAACCGCCGCCTTTATACTGGCCGGAAAGCCTGCCGGCATACACCCTGCCGTCGGCGATATGGATAGACCAATCCCCGTTTGAACGAACATCGGCCACGGTGCCGTTAACCAAAAAATTTTCACGCCCCGGCCAATCTAACGTCACATCCAAGTCGTCAAAAGAGCGGGCGTACGTACCGTTTGCCATATAATACACTTTCTGCGCCTGGACAATACTTTTCAGCATAGTTAACGCCTGCACGGCGCGGGACTTTTCCACCGCTTTGGTGTACTGCGGCAGCGCCACCGACGATAAAATACCGATGATTAAAACAACGACCAATAACTCTATAAG
>JAUNWB010000061.1 GCA_030540535.1 Elusimicrobiales bacterium | reverse complement strand
CTCACTTTCGACTCATACAACCAGCTGATCCACATGTTTTCAGGTCCTTTAGACCTGAACATGAACGTGGGAGGAGATTATGAGTTTATTATCATGAGCGCAACTCCCGACAAGGTTATTCTACAAGGAAAAAAATATAAAAATAAAGGGCATTTTTTTAACGGAAATATTATATAATGAAAGAAGACGTACACTAAATTTAAAGGAGACTTGTCAATGGAAAAGCTACTAAGCTGGTTTAGGCCTCTTCCCCCCGCTCCGCGGATTGAAGACCCGGACCAAGTAAACAAGATGTATAAGTACTGGCGTATTCGTACCTTTTTGGCGCTTTATATCGGATATTGCGGTTTTTATTTGACCCGCAAAAACATATCCCCCGCCTTGCACGTTTTCAGCGAAGAATTGGGCATCGGCATGATTGATTTGGGTATCATCGCCGCCACTTTCTCCATTACCTACGGCGTAGGCAAATTGTTCTGCGGTATCTTGGCCGACAAAGCCAACGTACGCAGCTTTATGGCTATCGGACTTTTACTTTCCGGCGTTATCAACCTGTTTTACGGCTTTTTAACCTCCCTGTGGGCCCTGGCTTTCTTCTGGGGTATCAACGGTTTCTGCCAAGCCACGGGTTACCCGCCTGTAGCAAAATCGCTCGTGTACTGGTTTTCGCCCCGCGAAAGAGCCAAAATCTGGAGCTGGTGGTCCTCTTCCCACACTGCGGGCACTTTTGCCGCCGGCGCGTTGGTGGCTCTCCTGCTTAAATACTGCAGCGACTGGAGATCCGTCTTCTACGTACCCGGTTTCTTTGGGGTCGTAATCGCGGTGTACATTTTCTGGTCTTTGCGTGACAAACCGGATTCCGTCGGTTTGCCGCCTATCGAAGAATTTAAAAACGACGTTATCCCCGTAACCATTGACAAAAAAACCGACGTAAGCCAATGGACCATTTTGAAAAAATACGTATTCACCAACCCGTACGTATGGTATTTGTCTTTAGCGTTGTGCTTTGTGTACTTCGTGCGCTTCGGTACG
This sequence comes from Elusimicrobiales bacterium, assembly GCA_030540535.1. Taxonomy (GTDB): domain Bacteria; phylum Elusimicrobiota; class Elusimicrobia; order Elusimicrobiales; family Elusimicrobiaceae; genus Avelusimicrobium. Next base: position 6,368 of record JAUNWB010000061.1, on the reverse strand, counting down.
CTCGACTGGGCGACCAAGTTCCTCTATGACGCCCGCGGCATTAACAAAGTGGACGTGGTATGGCTGTGGAACTTGATGCCGCTGTTCGGTATGCCCGGCGGTATTATTGCGGGTTATTTGGCCACGAAGTTCTTTAAAGGCCGCTGCGCGCCCATTACCATTTTCTACTTGGTCGTGTTGTCCCTGTGTACCTACGGATACTATCTGTTCGCCGGAGCCAACCACATGGCGCTGACCTGCATCTTCGTGGCCGCCATCGGCTTCTTTGTGGACGGCCCGCAGGTGTTAATCGGCGGTGTAATGCTCTCCAGAGTTACCGCGCAGGAATCTGCCGCCGCCGCGGCCGGTTTCAGCGGCTTCTGGTCCTACATTTTAGGTACCGCCGTGGGCGCAAACTTAGGCGCCGCGTTCTTGGTTGAACAATACGGCTGGGGTGGCTTGTATGCCGCGTGCATCGCGTGTGCCGTAGCCGCCATCGTCTTCGTAGCCTTGTGCTGGAAGAAAGAAACCGCCGAACCGAAGAAATAACAATCTTTGTATAAAGCGAAAACTCCGCCCCACCGGGCGGAGTTTTTTTATGTCCGCCGGGAGATTCGCCTTCTTCCGTCCCGCGTCATACCGTCGGATTTTATAGGGTATATGAGGGCCCTTTATAACCCTTTGTCGTCATTCCGGCACGTCCCCCGCAACCTCCTTTCCGCGAAAAGCAGCGCGCGGGAATCTGTCACGTCCCCCAATCTTCCGACGTTACGTACCGCAAAAACACTAAAGATATCCCCAAATACTGCGGGAGTGAACGGCAAAGGGGACTAAATTTCCCCGGGGGTGCCTCAGCACATTTTATCGGTGACTCTCCCGGAACATCTGCTGCCCACGTCCAAAAGGCCCGGGAAAAGCCAAAATTCCGCCATAACGCCCATAAAAAATCCGCCCCGGCAACCAAACCACGGGCGGACAAATAAAGCAAAAAACGTCAAAATCAGCGGCTTTGGCGCGGCATGCGTATATCCGCCGGAGCCAGCAAACGTTTTTCAGCCGGAGTATCCCCCGGCAAAGCGTTTACGACAGAAAACAACAGCCCGCTGCTGCACTGATCCCGATAGACTTTTTTATTGGGCCGCGCATACCCTTTAAAAGGCGCGCCCTCAAAATAGCCGTCCGGGATGTGGGATATCGCACCCGCGCGGTAAATTTTACGATTGGATAATTTCTTCCCGTTCACCAAAAATTTAGTAATTTTGACGGGATTCTTTTTACCGGGGCGATATTTATACTCCACATATACGTTTTTGGAATAAGCGAAAATGGAATAATCCCCGCGTTCTTTTTCTCGGCGGATGGTTTCGCGCACGGCCTGTTTTAATTTTTTGCCGGGGATATCAAACGTCGCCACATATTCGGTATACGGGAGAAGTTCCACCAAATCGCGCCCCGTCAGCACGCCGGGAGCCACATCCTTGCGAATGGCCGGAATTTGGAAAATGGTAAAATCCACTTTTTCCCGCGCGGAAAGCCAATCAAACATTTCATCCGCAAGCATTTTGGGCAAATCCGCCTCGGCATCCGAACCCCGGGGATATTTGGGCAAAGCCTGCGGCACAAACGCATACGCCTGCCGCAAGGAGGTATTTTCAATCTCCGCCAGCCGCGCGGCCGTATTCGGTTCTTCGCCCCAGGTTTCCGGGTCCAAACGGATATAGCGTGCGGAAACACTTTCCAACGCGCCCGTTCGGTCATTAAAATCAAGCTCTACGCGCGTAGTTCCTTCCAGCATCGCGCCGCTTTCCACAAACAGCGGTCCGTTTTCCCCCAGCCGTCGCTCCATATTGCGGACGTGGGCATGGCCGCCCAAAAACACGTCAATTTTGCGGTTTTGCGTCAGTGCAGGAGCCAAGGCGCTTAAAATTTGGGAGGCTTTCCGGGCGTCGGCTATGGAATCGTGCGCCAGAAGCACCACGGCATCCGGCTTTTGCGCATACACCTCGGCCAGCAGCTGTTCCCAGCCGGCCTTATCAAGCGCACTAATTTCCATTTCACCCGCCATGCCGGGGCCGTCCAGCGCATACCCAATGACGGCAATCCGCCGCCCGTTCCAGGTGTAGACACGGAACGGCAAAACCGTTTTATTTTTCATCGGCAGGCCGTGCATATTGGCGGCCAAAACGTCCCCCTTAAAAGAAGAAAGCGTACTGCCTAAAATTTCGGCACCGAAGTCGCTGTCGTGGTTGCCGATAGTCAGCGCGGCATAGCCGCGGCCCAATACGTTACGGCCGGATTTTCCCGCCGCGTTCATCAGTTCCACGGAATAAAGGCCGTTTGAATCATTGGCTTCTTTATTGCCGCTGGAAAAATCGCCTGAATCCAACAGGACAAACGGCTCTTTCTCGCCGCGCAGGACGTTTTCCAATACGGCAAATCCGCCGAAAAGACGGTTATTTTTATCCGGCCGTGGAAAATAAAAGCCGTGAATGTCGCTGGTGTGGTAGATAACCAACTTTTCCGCCCAGCCGGGCAGCGCAAAACAGCATACCGCTGCCAAACATACAAGTTTTAACAGATAAGGACGCATATACATCTCCCTGAGTTTATTTTCTACAGTGTAGCAAAAAATGCCCCTTCCCGGCGTCTAAGCTGCCCGGGTGACAAAAACCCTCCCCCGCAAAAACGGGGGAGGGTTTCAAATGCACGTTATCCAATTAGATGGAAAGCACGTACAGCATGTTGGTGGTACCGGCTTTGCCGTAAGGAATACCGGCCGTAACCACAACGTTATCGCCTTCTTTGGCAAGTTTCTGGGCAATGACGGCTTTTTTGGTTTCGGCGGTCATATCGTCAAAGTTTTTCAAGTTTTCAATGACGATCGGCGTTACGCCCCACACAACGGTCAGCTGGCGGGCGGTGGTGATGTTGGGGGTCAAGCCCAAAATCGGCAGGCCGCCGGCGCGCTGCTGGGAAGCACGGAGCGTGGTGGAGCCGGAGTCGGTAAACGTAACGATTACGTTGGCCGTATCCATGTTGGTAGCCACTACGCCGGCCGCGGTGGTGATGGCGCCTTCTTTGGTGGAATCGTTTTTGCGTTCCAACAAGGAAAGACCTTTGCGGTAGCGGTGGTCTTTTTCCACGGTTTCGATGATGCGGCGCATGGTGGCGACGGCTTCATACGGATGATCGCCCTGGGCGGTTTCGGCAGACAGCATGACCGCGTCTACACCGTCGTAAACGGCGGTGGCGACGTCGGACGCTTCGGCGCGGGTGGGCATGATGTTGTGAATCATGGATTCAAGCATCTGCGTGGCGACGATAACCGGTTTGCCCGCTTTGCGGCAGCCGGAAACGATTTTTTTCTGCAGTACCGGCACGAGTTCGGGGCTGGTTTCCACGCCCAGGTCGCCGCGGGCGACCATGATGACGTCGGTCAAATCAATAATTTCGCGCAAGTGTTCAATGGCGGAGGGTTTTTCGATTTTGGCGATGATGTGAGCTTTGGATTTCATGAGGCTGCGCAGTTCGATAATGTCCTGCGGTTCCTGCACGAAGGAGAGGCCGATAAAGTCGGCGCCCAGCATTTCGGCGATTTTCAAATCTTCTTTGTCTTTGGCGGTTAACGCGGAGAGCGGCAATTTTACGCCGGGTACGTTTACGCCTTTTTTGTTGGAAAGTTCGCCGCCGGCGATTACGGTGCAGTCGGCAGAGTCGGCGGTGTGGGAATCCACACGCAAGCGGACGACGCCGTCGTTAAGCAAAAGTTCCAGGCCGGGTTTCATCGCGGCGAAAATTTCTTTGTGCGGCAGGCAGACGCGGGTCTGGTCGCCCGGTTCCGGGTTCATGTCCAGGCGGAATTTGTCGCCTTCGGAGAGTTTAATGCGGTAATCTTTAAAAGTGCCGATGCGGAGTTTCGGGCCCTGCAAGTCGAACAAAATGCCCAACGTGCAGTTATATTTTTTTTCCATTTTGCGGATGTTGGTAACTCTTTCCTGGTATTCAGGCAAAGAACCGTGGCTGCAGTTGCAGCGGAACACGGATACCCCGGCTAAAACTAATTTTTCTACGGCTTCTTCGTTGCTGGTGTCGGGACCGATGGTCGCGACGATTTTACAAAAGTCAGTATTTTTCGGCATAATCTATTTCTTTCCTCAGTTTACTTCTTGGAGTAAGGGGCCGGCTCTTCGCCGATTTCCCCCTTCTATCATTATTTTATTATTTTTGGGAGATATTTGTCAGCAAATCTTTACAAGGAAAACCAAAATCCTTAGAATATTAGAATGACCGATAAAACCCCTCTTTCCCCCAAGAAAGATTATTTTGCCCCCATGCACACCGCCGAACATATCCTCAATCAAACCATGGTTCGCGTTTTCGGCTGCGAACGGAGCAAAACCAACCATATCGAAAAAAATAAATCCAAGTGCGACTATTTCCTTCCGTCCGCCCCCACCCAAGAGCAGCTGGATGAAGTGGAACGGCTGGTAAACGAAGTAATCGCCATGGAGCTGCCCGTACGCGGCGAAGTAATGCCGCGCGCGGAAGCGGAAAAACGGGCGGATTTATCTTCCCTGCCGCCGGACGCCACGGGTGACGTACGCCTGGTTTACATCGGTGCGTACGACGTCTGCCCCTGCATCGGCAAACACGTGGAAAACACGGCTGAAATCGGACGGTTTAAAATCAGCAGCTTTGATTATGCGGACGGTAAATTACGCCTCCGCTTTAAATTAGAAAATTAACTTCAGGAGAAAACATGCAGAATTGGTGTAAAAAACTGTTTATCGTGCTGGCCGCCTGCGCGGCCGCCGGACCCCTGCACGCCCAGGATAACTCGCGCGGCTGGCAGGTAGAACTGAAAAAACTGGCGTTTGACGTAACGTCCACCGAAGTAAAACACGCCGAAGCATACCAGGACTTTTCGGAAGCCCGCCTGACTTCGGACTCCCAAAGCGCGGTGCGCGGCCTGTTTGACATGATTGCCGACTACCACGCTAAGCATTACCTGTGGACCAACGAACTGCTGATGGATTACGGCCGCACCAAAGTGCGCCCCGTGGAAGGCGAAAAAGTTACCAACGAAAACGCCGACAACATCCTGCTCACCACAGGCTACACCCAACGTCTGTGGAAAGTGGACGATTTTATGGGCGGTTTTGAAATGGGCCCGTTCTTCAACCTGGGCTACGAAACCGAATTTACCAAGCCCGACCACTCCCCCCGCAAAAAAATTCTGCGCGGGACGGGCGGCGTGAAACTGTTTGAAGGCAAATACATCAAAAATCTGTTTGCCGCCGTGGTGGGCGAACGGGATTATACATACCACCCCGCTGCCAGCAAACTGGCGTGGGAAGCGGGAGTAAAAGTGGAACAGCCCATCCGAGAAGGCGTAACGGCCAAGTACTCCGCCCTGTACCGCAAATACGTCAGCACGTCCGAAAAACGCGCGACCGATTTAAGCTACGAATTTGAAGCCGACGCCCGCCTGGACGTACAGCTCTACAAAAACCTCTACCTGGCACCGTTTGTTTCGTACTATACGGCCAAAGGCAAGTATGTTTCCAAACGCGGCGAAAACGTGTATGTGGGTGTATCGCTGTCGTTCAGCCACTTATTCCACGAAGCCAAATAACGGCTGACATCTTAAAAGAACGCCCCCGGCCAAAACCGGGGGCGTTTTCTATTTACCGAAATAAACCGTCAAACTGGCTTGTCCAAACCGTATGCGGGCGGATTTCGCCGCGCGCGGCCTTGTGGATAATATCTTCAAGCCTTTCCAGGCCGTACTCGCCCCAGACAAGAACGTCTACGATATTCTCCGGCGCAATATCTTCATACGAATAGTAAATGGTTTTGGTGGAATTGTACAAACGGCTCAGTCCCGGCACCATGGCGGGCAAACGGCGCACTTCAAAGACGACACCGATAGTGTTTTTCTTAAATCCCTGCTGAAAAATATAATGCGCCGCCTCCACGCTGGATGAAGAAAAACTGACGGCAGCTCTTCCGTCGGTCCCCGTATTCCAGTTAGAAGTAGAGGGAGAAAAACCCTTGCGCATAACTTCCGACAATTCTTCCGGGGTAAGAAGCATACCGCGGAACAGAATATTTTTATCTCCATCAGGGGTATAACTCGGTTTCGCCAAGTAAGGATGAATTCTGCGCAGGTAGAAACCTTCAATATAATTGAAAGGCAAATGATACCCTTTTAAAATTTCGTCCCGGTACAGGCTGTTGCCGGCGGATAAAAACAAACGGGAACGCGCGGCGCGTTCTTGCTTGGCTTTAAGCACAACCCGCTTGACGGCATTCGCCTGCCCCGCAGAAACCGGGTCCGGGAGCACCGGAATCACTTTCCATCTGGCGGATGCCGGTAAATTTCTCAA
>JAUNWB010000060.1 GCA_030540535.1 Elusimicrobiales bacterium | reverse complement strand
GGTTATAGTGAAACTGGCTGGAGACGCTCCGACGGAGACAGTCGGTGCTGACGGAAAGATTTCATATAAGTATACAGGTTTTGTCTATCGCCCACGCAGGTCAAACAAGGTTGTCGGGCAAGAGGTGAACGTCCGCGACTATTCATTCATCGTCCCCCATGGCGTTGAAGTGTGGGGCGGCTACAGCAGTGCCTTTACAAGCAGCGATGATAATGGCTTCTTCACCAAGAATGCTGACGGCACTTACACGGACAAACGTGATGTCCTCAAAAACCGCACGTCTCTCTCTGGCATCTACCAGACAGACGGACAGAACGTGAATGTCTACAATGTGGTGACTTTCACCAACGACACTTACACGGAGGATGAGTCGCTCAAGACAGAGGAGGCTCTGAGCAAGGTGTCTTCACGTGCTGTGCTCGACGGACTATTTATTGAGGACGGCAATGCTGACGGCGACAAACATCAGACAGGCGAAAGGTCTGACACTCGTGTCGGCGGCGGCGCCATCGTCACAGGATATGCGCATATACGCAACTGCATCGTGCAGAACAACAAGGCAGCGGACGCAGGCGGTGGCCTCTATCTTGAAGACGGCGCGCTGGTCAGCGGAAGCATTGTGCAGTATAATGAGGTGACCAAGGGCGACGGCGGCGGCATATATGTCCAGAAGCCTGCCGCGGCAGAAGGCGATGTGGCTGGCAATCCTGCACGCATCTTTACCTCTGATGTCATCTACAACACAGCGAGCGGTGCGGGCGGCGGCATATCGTTCACCACCGATGCCGCTCCAAACGTGAGGGCAAACAGCGTCCTCTTCTGGCAGAATGTGGGTAGCGAGCAATCGAATGTCAGCGGTATGACCATCCCCTCAGATGTGGATGCGGCCAACCTTACCATAGATGACTATCCCATATCCTTCTGTGCCACAGAGACAACGCGTGAACCGGGCATCAACAATATCACCGTGAAGACTGACGTGGAGAAGGGAGTGCGATTCGACGAAGAGGCTTATAACCACAACTATACAGATGACAACGGACAGACGGTGACGCGCATGCACAACGCATACGAGTTTTACAAGATAAAGAAGTACAGTCTGCTGGCGCGTGGCGGCATGGAGAACAGCGACTATGAGAAACTGATAAACGCAGGCCTTCTTATAGCCAGCGACCTTACAGGCACCAACCGCATGTTTGAAGGCAACGACTTCATAGACATCGGAGCGCGCGCCATTGGCGATCTGGTGTTGCCGCCCGTTGCTGAAGACAATCTGATGACACGTCTTTTTGTCGTTAACAGCGAGGAGGAAGTTGATCCCGTGTCTGTAGAGGTGATGCAGAATCAGGACGATAGCGAATACTATAAGCAAGAAGGCTCTTCGTTTGCCTACCCTATGAGATATCTTAGCGATGCGCTGCAATATGTGAGAGAGGCCCGAAAACAGAAAGACGGGGATGATTATAAATATAAAGACCGGAATTTCCAGATTATCCTCAGCGGCGGCACATATTATCCTATACGCAACGTGAGGGGCGAATATGTGAACAGCCGTGGACGTACCTTCCTCGTGCCGGAGGGAGTGAGCATCGTCGGAGGCGTGGCGACCAAGCAGACTGATGGCTCGGGCGATAGTTATTATGGCAATGTCCAAAGGGACAAAAACGGTGAGACGATAGAAGATGCTCCAAATGAAGAGTTCGAATATTCGGGCAATAGGGTAGTACTGTCCCACCCCACCATCAAGGATATTGTAGAAGACAGGAAACTTGCAGATGTCAATAACAATAGCGTCGCCGAACCGTGGGAGATGGCCGTGCAGACCATTCTCTCAGGGCAAGTGGTCAGCAATAATACTGCTGAGAATGTGTATCACGTCATTGTTTGCATCGCTGACGAGGACTACGTCGGAGGATTGCCGCCTGCCACAAGATCTGTCGCAAATGGCGATTATGACGAGGGCAAAGTCAGAGAAGGAAAGATGCCTTACTATCGTGGCGAACCTATCGTTATCGACGGAGTGATAATAGAAGATGGGTCGGCCATGGGCTATGACGAGACTGCCGTGAATAATGTGAATACTTATTATAAAGGCGGAGCGATATGCGTGGAGGGAAACTGGACCACTGGCGGTGTGATTAAAAATGAAGATGTGCTCCGTTCTGTAGGCTACCGCAATATTCCCCTCGAAGTGCGCAACTGCAATTTCCGCAACAATGGAGGTTGCATTGGCGGCGCCATCTTCACTGACTGCGAACTGAAGGTGTTCGCTTGCAACTTTGTGCAGAATTATGTGGAAGTGAGAACAGAAGAGGTGCAGACTAAAAAGGATGGAACGGGAGAGGAGGCGAGAGTCAGCGTGACACGCGAAGGACGCGGAGGAGCCATCCATGCCAGGTATAACACCATGATAGCCAATTCGCTCTTTGCCAACAATGAGGCCGCGCCAGATGCAGCGCAGCCTGGCGACAATAATATGCACGGCATTGGCGGAGCCATACTTGTAGGAGAATACTCTTCGCTCAACATGATAAACTGTGATGTGGTGCGCAACAAGGCATACGGCTTTCCTGCCGTATATTGCTATGCGCCCAATAAGGGAGGAACAAGTTCTGACGCTAATCTTGCGGACAATAATCTTAACAAGATAGTGAACTCCATAATATGGGGCAACGAAGCTACTTCGTCTGACTCTGGCCTCAACAGGGTGGTGAACTTCGATAAGGACGCAAGCGACGAGTCCAAGAATGCCGAGATGCTATGGTTCAGCGCATACGAGGAGGGCTGGGGCAACGAGCCTGTCAGCACAACCAACGGGATAGACTACCGGTTGCAGGCATATCCAGGTTTCGGCACGTTTATCCCCTCGTTGTGGACTGGTGGCTATAATGTGCTCCAAAGCGACAATGTCACCATCAGCAAGGTCGATGAACCTAACCCAGACACCGATGTCTCTACAGGTCTCAACCATGTGACGTGCAACATCATCATCGACTCTGACAACGGAGCCATCAACGGCCCCAACTTCATCAATCCGTCCTCGAAGGCGGGAAGGGCAGGGTATTACACCTCTGCCGATTGGAGAATCGGGCGTGTCAACAACCTTGTCGATAACGGATGGACTTATCTGCAGCAAGACCTTACGGGAGATGAGCCTAAGTTTGTGTATGAGGATGTCACAGATAATGGCAGCACAAGAAGTCAGGCTAAAGGTGCGGGCATATACCTCCGCACGGTATATGCTTATGACAATGTGAACACCGGCAAGACAGCTTTGCCTATTGGAGACGACGTATATATGAATTATAGTGACGGGTCGGGCGCAAAGATGCTCCGCATATCCACTGACCCTAACCCGACGCACAACCAGACGTATATCGATCTCGGCGTGTATGAATACCAGCACGTGAAACTCACTCCTGATGTGGAGAACGGGCATGTCGATGTGCTGTGGGTGACCCAGATGGAGAATACGGGTGGCTTGGTGGCTGACGGCAAGACATGGGAAACGGCTACCAGCGACATGCAGCGCGCCATAGAGACGCTCCTCGCTTCGCGCAATGGCCACGACAAGGAGATACGCATGCTCGAAGGTCTCTACCAGCCTGTTTATACCATCAATGGCAATCTCGGATTTACTGTCACAACGGACATCAACACGGGTGTGGTGCCGCCGCTGAGCGGCACAGAGGGGGTCAACTCGCTGACGATTCGCGGCGGCTATAGCAAGGACGTGAAGGGACTGGTGAATGTACACGACTATCCGGTCTACCTCATAGCCTCCGAACGAGCTGGCGTGGACAAGAATCAGCTTGGACATGTGTTTGTGATAGGTGATGTCAGACAGCGGTTGTCGTCTGGCAGTGGGTCTGATGTCGCCACTGAGGTCAAGGATTACGCCGTTCCAGTTTATATGGATGGCCTCACATTCAGCAACGTTAAGGCTGAGCAGCACGAGAATGGCGGCGCGGCCGTATATTATAAGGACCAGACCGCAGGTGACGGTGGCCTCGTGGGCAAGACATACGTGCCAAAAGAAGGTAGTGATGATGCTCAGTATCAATATGTCATCAGCGGTGATGATACAGGCAATCCGCTCTACAAGCTCACGCTGAGCCGCTGCGACTTCCGTATAAACGGCTCTTCAGGTGATGTCCCTGCCGTCACGATAGGCAAGGGTGGTGGAGAAGCTCTTATCTACAACTCCTTGTTCCATAGTAATATGGGTAATCCGCTTGTGGCTACTGACACAAAGGTGGTCAACTGTACCTTTGCGCTTAACGGTGGCAAAGTCGAATTTAAAGACAACGTGCAGGGAAAGTCTGAAATGCACAACTCCATTCTCTGGCGAAACAATGGGGATGGGGCTAATCCAGAATGGACGGGACTTGTAAATGTTGGAGACAATGCCGTTATGACGTATAATGCTATATCGTCACTCGAAACGGATGATGATGATAATAATTCGTCATTGTCTCGGACCAACGGAGACGTGCTCCAAGGCCCCAACTTCTTTAATCCTGTGCTTGATGCGGCAGGTAGCTGGGATAAGGCGGACAGAGATTTCCGTGTCAACCCGAGCGCGAAGATTGTGGGCAAGGCTTCACCAGAAAAATATGTGGAACTCGTCAAGAACCTCACAGGTCGGTATCCTTATAAGAGCATTTCAGGCGCATCTGATGCAGACTATGAAGACTTGGTGAAGCAAGACTTAGACCTTGCCGCCAACACCCGTTACTACGGCACGGCAGGCTTGGAGCGAGGAGCATACGAGTGCATTGCAGCGTTGAGCCGAGTGCTCTACGTCAATCCGGAGCGAGTGTCATCAGATGCAAGTTATACCGGATTCTCTTGGGAGAAGGCCTACGCCAAGGGCAACCTCCAGACAGCTATCGATGCCGCTGCCGTATATTCTAATATCAACAATGAGAAGTCATACGTCTTTGTGAAGGGAATGACAGCTTCTACAGGCGAGGCAGTCTCTATGCGAGACAATGTCACTCTCTATGGCAGTCTGCCTTCCACCACCGCCATCAACCAGGGTGTGAAGGAGACTGTAAATCCTGAAACTGGAGAGAAGTATTATGCAGACGAAGATATAGAAGCATATATCAAGGCGATGGATTCCGACCGCGAAGGCATGGCTTCTACATATTCCAAGCATACAATCGTGGAGGGAGTGAGCGCAACAGATGACATGTCGTTCTGTCTCTTCGACGGACTGGAGATTGGCAGCGGAAGCAACAGTGAATCCCTTGGACAGACTGCTCCGGCTGTGGATATACAGAAGGGCAATGTGGCTCTGCGCAATTCTATCATAGCTAACAACAGGATGACTGTTCCTGGTCTGCCGCTTGTCAGCGTGAAGTCAGGACTTCTATATAACACCCTCATGCGCGACAACACGATGGCTGCAACATCTGATGCCATCGTCACCATCGGTGATAACGGCTATATGCTCAACTGCACCGTGGCTGGCAAGCCAGGACAGACACTTGTCAGCGGTCTGCATTCTATAAAAAATAGTATAATGTATAATGAGGGAGATGAAACCATGCCGTTCGCTCCGTATTTCCGTCCTTCCGCAACAGCTTATCACAATGAGATACCTGAGACGGACCTGCACAACCGCAACCTGTGGTATCAGCTGCACGAGAGGACACCGAATATAGAGGGAGGAGATAACGGGGCCACCATCAACGCTGAGGGCCGATACGATGGCAAGGGCCTTGTGGCGGCAGACCTCCAGCAGTATGTTGATTTTGCCTCAGACCGCGACCTGCTCGGCAACCCTCGTGTGGTTGGAGACAAAGTTGACAATGGATGTTTCGAGACATGGTCAACAGGCACTCATGCCTCTCCTTCGACCATTCATGCCAATACTGCAAGTGCAAGCTACAACGGCCACCATTATCCTCACGAGTGGTCTGTGGTGTATCTGCAGACGGGGGGCAACCTCGTGTGTGACGTTGCGGACAATGATAAAGCGCCGCACTTCACAGCCGGCAATCCGCTCCGCCCAGGATACCTCCTCGCCATGGAGGGCGGCTCACTCTATGGGCAGGGCAACAGTATCAGGCTGCGCTACGTGGCAGCAGAGAGAACCGTCGGCGGGCAGTATGCTCTCGTCTCACTGCCATTCGACATGAATTATAAGACTGTCGAAGGGCGCATGCCTTTTGTCACAGCCACAACGTATGAGGCACTCCCTGGTGATGCCGTGTCTGAAACTGCTGTTGATGCTTTCAGCCGTTACTATTATGACGGTGAGGCGCGCAGTAATTATAAATACAACTTCAGCTCCGATGATTCTCAATGCTGGAAGAACTTGACAGAAGACTTGAGAGATGCCAATGACGGCATTCTCGTGGACCGCGGTGCAGACGCAGCTTCTGAGGTGTTGAGATTTACAGCTTATGGTGAGACAGCCACGACTTATCCTTACCAAGAGGACGGAGATGACAAGACCGTCATCCTTACGCAGTATGACGACCGTGAGTCAACAGGAGGAGCAGCGGACTTCACGTCTGTGTATAATATGGGATGGAACCTCAAGGGCATGCCATATCTCATCAGTGACTACAGGCTGTATGAGGCTATGCCTGCAGGCGGTGCTTATGCCATGAACGTCCCCCATGTAATATATACCATGAACGACGAGGGCAATTATTCCTCTCTCCAATCATGGGGTGACGGCAGCACACTCTCTCCATGCAACGCTTTCTTCACCCAGACCTCAGTCCTTGGCCCAGAGGAAAATCTCCGCTTCGCCGTTCCTGCGTTCACCGAGACTGCCGCCCCAGCCTTGCAACGTCCCGTGCTCAACGTCTATGGAGCAGGTTATGGGCAAGATGAAGTGGTCATAATGCCATCGCCAGATGAAGGTGGCCTGGATTATGTCTACGGCAATGATGCCGTGAAGATGTCAGCCCTGAATGACACCCTGCCACAGATTAGTGTGGAAGGAGCAAGTGGAGTAGGCCTGTCTCTCCTGTCTCATGCTCCAGTGGGACAGTCCATCCCACTCTCTGTCTCTGTCAAAGGCGAGGGCGACTACACATTCTCGTTGCCTTTCAAGGATGATTTCCTTGCCTATGGCAGCGTGCTCCTCAAAGATTCTTCTTCTGGTGCAGAAGTGGACCTTATGTCAACTGACTACACAGCATCCATCACACAGGCTGACTCTCCAGCTCGATTCTCACTCATCATTGGAGGCTCTCCTTCTGATGGACATCCATCCTTCAAGCGTGGTGTATATACGGTAGGAGGTGTACACCTCGATCGTCCCAACGGACAGGGCATATTTATCATTGATGGCAAACGAAGAGTCGTGAAATAACCATCATTGGTGTCCCATCACCCCATCATCGGCATCCCACACCGCCATCGCCCTCAGCCCCTCCCCATGTTTTTTCTCCGCAAGCCCAACACCCCA
>JAUNWB010000059.1 GCA_030540535.1 Elusimicrobiales bacterium | reverse complement strand
GATAACCGGGATAACTCCTGTGATTCCCGTTTTTGGGGCCCTATCCCGCGGGAAAACATTAAAGGAAAAGCCTGGTTTATTCACTGGCCGTTTAGCCGCATGCGCATAATTAAATAGTTTTCACGTGAAAACAAACAATCCCAAGCGGTCCGTTTATTTATAAACGGACCGCTTGCTTTTTATATACAATTAATGTTTAATATACGTATATTCTATTTGGAGGCCTTATGGGAGAAATAGTCGTTGTCGCCAACCAAAAAGGCGGAGTGGGCAAGACCACCACTTCTATTAATTTGTCTTATGCGCTTGCATGTTTGGACCAGGATGTCCTCCTGGTGGATTTTGACCCGCAGGGTAATGCCGGTTCCGGTTTAGGCGTCAATGTGGCGGACGGAGAAAAATCCGTCTACCATTTGCTTACCAAAACCGCTCCGTTTGATCAGGTGGTCCGCCAAACTTCCTGCGAAATGCTGGACGTTCTGCCCGCATGCAAAAACCTGGCCGGGGCAGAAGTGGAACTGGTCAACGTCCGTGGACGCGAAAACATGCTTAAAGACGCACTGACCCCGCTGCGCGATATGTACGACTATATTATTATTGACTGTCCTCCCTCGTTAGGTCTTTTAACGCTTAACGCCATGATGGCGGCCGACAGCGTGATTACTCCCGTTCAGTGTGAATACTACGCCATGGAAGGATTGGCCCATTTTATGAGTACGGTCGCTAAAATTAAACAGTTCCTGCACCCTAAACTTAAAATGGACGGCGGCGTGCTTACCATGTACGATGCCCGTATGAACCTTTCCAAACAGGTATTTGCGGAGGTCAGCCGCTATTTTGGGGAACAAGTGTATAAAACTCCGATTCCGCGCAACATCCGTTTGGCGGAAGCCCCCAGCTTTGGCCAGGCTATTTTTGATTACGACCCCGCCTGCCGCGGCGCCAACGCATATATTCAGCTGGCCGTAGAATTTTTAACCCGCAGAGGCGCCAATGCGGAAATGTATAAAGATTTTAAAATGACGGGCGAAATGCCCGTAAATTACGATTTTGGAGGCTGAGATGTCCAGACAGGCTTTAGGAAAGGGCTTAGACGCTCTTATTAAACAAACCCAGGAAGTGGTACAGATGACCACGGCAGAGGCCGCGCAGGCGGTGGAGCCTACCGACGCCAGCGTAACGCGTATTGCGGTGGATAAAATTGTTCCTAACCGTTTTCAGCCGCGCCGCGTGTTTGACGAAGCAAAACTGCAGGAACTCGCAGAGTCTATTAAAGAACACGGCCTTACCCAGCCGATTGTGGTGGTGTACGATGCCGGACTTGATAAATACGAAATTGTAGTGGGGGAACGCCGCTTCCGCGCCACGCAGCTGGCGGGACTGACGGAAATTGATGCCATCGTTCATAAACATTTGGGCGATAAAGAAATGTGCGCGCTCGCGTTAATTGAAAACATCCAGCGCGAAGATTTAAACCCCATCGAAACGGCCCTCGGTTACCGCAATTTGATGAGCAAATTCTATATTACGCAGACGGACCTGGCTTCTTATTGCGGCAAATCGAAAGCGGCCATTTCCAACGCGCTTCGCTTGCTGGATTTGGAGCCGGAAATCCAACAGGCTCTGCAGGACGGCCTCATCAGCGAAGGTCACGGCCGCGCGCTGTTAATGGTAACGGATGCCGCCAAGCGCGACATGCTGTTTAAAAAGATGTACGGCAGCAAAATGTCCGTCCGCCAGGCCGAAGATGCGGCACGCGCGCTTATGTTCCCCGTTAAAAAGGCGGAAAAAGGCGATCGTCCGGCGGAAGTTGTTTCGTTTGAAAACGATTTGCAAACTGCTTTAGGCACCAAAGTGGAAGTAAAATACGGCAAGAATATGAAAAAAGGCACGTTGGTGATTCATTATCATTCGCTGGACGAGTTGGATAATATTGCCGGCCGCCTAAAAAATAAGATGTTATAAAAAAACAGATTGTTCATAACCGTCGGTTTACGCACAAAGGATAAGAAAGTATTTTCTTATCCTTTATTGCTTATTTTGGCCACTTCAATTAAAGTTGCGTCACCCGGGTCCTGCGGACAGCGGATCATATAGGGTCCAGTTATAGGGTTTCGGTATCCGGAATAGGAAAGGCTTTCAGCGGCCCGCAGTGTGTCGTCTACAAGGTGCGGCCCGCAGGGTAAAAGTAAGCAAAAAACTCGCCGCCGGGGCTCCATAAAAAGCAGTTCTCAGCGGGAAATTTTATAACTCGCTTTGCTCGAACAATAAAATTTCTGTCCGCAGCGAACGCTTTTTATAAACGGAGCAAAGGGCGGCAAAGCAGCGAGGCGTTGCAGTGTTATTCTTTCCTTGTGGCCGCTCCTTACTTTTGTCATTCCCGAATGTTGCTATCGGGAATCTGTCATTTCGCAACGGTAAGATTCCGTACTACGACTTTACGGAATGACGCGACATTGAATATAAGCGGCCAAAACAAAGGATAAACAAAAATGCGATGAGTATTCAGTTATTTCTATTTTAAATAAAAAACACTTAAAAAATAAGGATAATTTTATGAAAGAAAAATTTTGTCAAAGTTGCGGTATGCCCTTGGCAGAGGGATTATTCGGTACGGAAAAAGACGGTTCCGAAAGTAATTTATATTGCAAGTATTGCTTTAAAGAGGGGAAATTCACCCAAGATGTTACGTTAGACGAAATGGCGGATATCTGCGCTGTGCATTTGGTGCAGGCTCACCCGGAGTTTTCCCTGGCGCAGGCGAAGGCGAAGGCGCATATGTTAAGCGTACTGCCGCGTTTATCGCGTTGGAAAAAATAGGGGGGCTAAACGTTCCCCGAGTCGGTTTGATATAAAAACAAGAACCCCGCCTCTTCGGCGGGGTTGATGTTTGGGAACGACAGGTGTTCTTTAGCCGTTCCATGTATCCCCTTTTTGCCCTCTTACGCTTTTGGCGTCCCCCCGGGCTGGTCAAATCGTTCTTACACTAATAGAATAACATTTATTGCGTCTTTTGCAACGCGTCAAAAAGGGTTAGATTTTAGCGGTCAAAACACATGTAAAAAACCCGCGTCTTAAAAGTAAGACGCGGGGTTCCTGTCGCTTATATCGTCTAAACGGTAGCGTCCTGCTCGTAGAACGCCCGGATGGTTTCGCATACGCGGGCCACTTGTTCTTCGGTAATTTCCGGGAACATGGGGATGGACAATACCTCTTTGGCGGCTTTTTCCGCTTCGGGGTAATCCTCCGGGTTTAAGTTTAAGTGTTTGTATGCGGGCTGTTTGTATAAGGGAACCGGGTAATAGACGGCGGAACCGATACCGCGTTCTTTTAAGTACGCTTGCAGTTCGTCGCGTTTTTCGGCGCGGATTGTATAGACGTAAAACGATTGTTCATATCCGGCGGGCGGCGTCGGCGGAAGCACCACGGGCACGCCCGAAAGCCCCTCGGCGTACCAGGCGGCTGCTTTGCGGCGTTGTTCCGTCCAGTCGGCCAAGTGCGGCAGTTTTACGCGCAGAATGGCGGCTTGCACTTCGTCCATGCGCAAAGTTGATCCTTCCAAATCGTATTCGTAGGCTTTGTCTTTGGCGCGGCCGCTGTGGCGCAGGGAACGGCAGGCGTCGGCCAGTTCGTCGTCGTTGGTGGTAATGCAGCCCGCGTCACCGCAGGCGCCCAGGTTTTTGCTGGGATAAAAGCTAAAGCAGCCCGCGTCGCCAATGCCGCCTACCATCACGCCGTCGGCCATAGACAAATGGGCCTGGGCACAGTCTTCAATCACTTTTAAGCCGTGTTCGTTGGCCAGGTGCATAATGGCGTCCATATTGGCGGGATAGCCGTACAGGTGTACAGGTAAAATGGCTTTGGTGCGTTTGGTGATTTTGCGTTCCACATCTTGCACGTCGATATTGTAAGTGCGCGGGTCGATATCGGCAAAAACGAATTTCGCCCCCGTCAGCGAGATGGAAGACGTGGTGGCAATAAAGGTAAACGGCGTGGTAATCACTTCGTCCCCTTCGCCGATTCCGGCGGCTTTTAACGCAATTTGGATGGCGCTTGCGCCGGAGGAGCAGGAGATACAGTGTTTCACGCCGATAAGACGGGCAAATTCTTCTTCAAATTGTTGGGTTTGCGGGCCGAGCAGCCAGTGCATGGAATCCAATGCTTCCAAAGCGGCCTCATGGATTTGGGGTTTTAGATGTTCGTATTGTTCTTTGAGGTTAAACAGCGGTATGGGTTTTATGTCGTCCGTCATAGGCGGATTACTCTCCTGTATTATTTGTACAAACTGTATACTTCGGGCATTTCTAACAGTTCTTTGGTAACGTTTTGAAATTCATGCCCCGTAAACGTAGCCACCAGGCTGACGTGGAAAACGTTGTCCTGTTTGGTTACTTCGCGTTTGAGTACGGAAACGTTTTGTTTTTCGATTTGTTTGGTGATTTTATCCACCACGTTCCATTTTGGTTCGCAGGTAAGATAAATGGTATCGTAATGTTTTACAAATTCCACCAGTTTGAGCGTTTTGCGTACGCCCAGCTGAATGACTAAAATGGAGGCGGCGGACAGCGCGGCCAGTACGTATTGCCCGTAGCCGACGGCCATGCCGATGGCGGCCACCAGCCATACGCCCGCGGCGGTGGTCAAGCCGGAAATTTTATTTCCGTCGCGCAGAATAGACCCCGCGCCGATAAAACCCACGCCCGTTACGATTTGGGCGGAAATGCGGCCCGGGTCGCCCCCGGCCGCGCCCATGTATTCGGATAAAACGGTAAACAGCATGGCCCCCAGGCAAATCAGGCAGTTGGTGGCGTATCCGGCGGGTTTATCGTGGTATTGGCGTTCCATACCCAAAATGCCGCCCAGCGTCAGCGCGAGAAAAATTTTAATCAGAATATCTTGCATATCCTTATCATACAATACAGAGGACGGCAAAGTAAACAGCCAGCAGCGTGATTCCCAGCGGCAGCGCGGCTTTTGCCCAGGCGCGTGTTTTTATATCCAGCTTGGCGGCACAGATGATGTTGGGGATGTTCCCCGGGATTAATAATCCGCCCGCGCACACTAAGGAAATCAGCAGGAATAAAAGGATATCGTGGGACAGTTCCGGCGTTACCGCAATACTGGCTACAGTGGCGTTATCCAATACCGCCGAAAGCGTATTAAGCCAGTACAGCGCATATTTGGACAGGTGCGGAATCGTCCGCACGGCCAGGGGTTTTAAGCCTTCTCCCAACAGAACAAGGCCCGCCACAAACAAATATACTTTGCCCGTACGCACCAGGATGGTGGTATACGTTTCGCCCGGGGCGGTTTCGGCGGGTTGTACGGTGACGGGCTTTTTGCCCATCCGCATGGCCAGCAGGCCAAACAGCACCAGGCCGGGCAAAATCCACCAGCCTAATAATTTCATTAAAAAGAAGAAATCGGCGTAATAAGGCGCGTCTTTTAGTTTGGATACCACAATGGTGGAAAGCGGTTCGCCTATCGGCGTAAGCACCGCGCCGAAACCGATGGAAAAACACGTGTAGATAGCCAGGCGCGTTTTTTCCGGCGCGGACAGATTTAACAGTTTAATAATTTCCGCCGCCAAAAGTGCGGCGATAATGGCGGTCAGCACGCTGGAAAACAGGCCAAGGCCAAATATCGCTAAAAACAGGAAAATCCGCGGGCCGGTCCGTTTTTCAACCGCGTAGATGACGTGCCCCGTATAGCGGCCGAATTTTTTAAACAGTAACCCCAGTATCAGCACGGCCGAGGTAATCATCCACGGTTCTTTTAACGCTTCCAGCACCAGGTGTCCGCTCCAGGCGCGGGAAACAGTCACGGCGCATAAGCCGCACACCAGCAGGAAGATTTCCAGCTCCTGTTCGACTTTATGCACAAAAAACGGCAAGACCATTACGGCCAGTACCAGTCCGCTTAAAAGGACCAGTGTAAAAGTTGAAAGTGTTTGTTCCATACTTTTAGTAAACGGGTCCGTTCGTTATTTAGCCAACCGTTTTTTTAATTATAAAAATAAAAAACCCCGCCTTTGGGCGGGGTTGTAAAACAGTGCGCTTTTAATTAAAAGCGGCAGCCGAGTTTTAACATAACCAGCATGTTTTGGTAGCGGCTTTTGCCAAAGGCGTCTTTAAAATCGTCGTTGGCTTCGATTAAGTAGTAGCGGCCTTCCACACCGAAGATAATGGTTTCGTCGATGTCAAATTCCAGGCCGAGGCCTACCATTTGCGCGAGGTCGGTGCTGTCGGTGGTTAAATGGGAACCGTCCTCGTTTTTCTGGCGGGCAAACATGTGGCCTACGCCGACGCCGAAAGGTACGTACAAGCGGGTAGCCTGGGAGGGGAAGAAGGTCAGGCGGCCGGTTACGAGGCCGGTGGCCACGCCGGTGCGGTAATAAGAATCACCGGCGAAAGTATCCCCGTCGCCGAGTTGGGAATAGTTCGCATCCAACCCCAAACCGAAGAAAGACATAATGTTGCGGGTGAAACCGATGCCGGCGGTCCAACCGGTGGTGCCGAGTTCGGTGCCGTGTACTTTCCAATCGTCTTTAGGAAGCGTCATACCGCCGTAAAATTCTACGCGGGTGGTGTTTTTGCGAAGGCCGTATTCCTGCAGGCCGTAATAATCCTGCGCGAAAGCCGGAACGGCCGCGAACAGGGCGCACAACAAAAATAATTTTTTCATAAGACTCCTTGAGATTTTAACTGTCTTTATTATTGTAAAAATTTTACAACCCTTTTACAATACGCGGGGTATTGCGGGGGGAAGTAAAAGAGCCGTCCCGGTTGGCGGCTACTACGGCGTCCCACTGGCCGCGGGCGCGCAGAATTTGCTCGGCGATATCGCGCACGGCGGAACGGCCGCCCTCAAGCGGGGAAGTATAAAGCGCGAGCGCTTTGGCTTCGGGTACGCTGTTGGCTACCGCCAAAGGCAGGCCGACGCGTTCCAGAACGCCGAGGTCGATTAAATCGTCGCCGATGAACGCGGTTTCTTCGGGCGAGATATTGTATTCTTTTTGCAGATAATCCAGCGCGTGATGTTTTACGGACGTATTGTAAAACAGGTATTTCATGCCCAGCACGCCTGCCCAAAATTCAAGCGTATTACTCGCACCGCGCGAGATGATGCCCGTATCAATGCCGCTCCAGGCCAAATACATGAGGCCCATTCCGTCCAAAGAATCGAAATGTTTTATTTCGTGCGTTTGGCCCTGCGCGTCGGTAAAAAAGCTGAGGGTGCCGTTGGTCATTACGCCGTCCACATCGGTCAGCAGGAGTTTGATTTGTTTGGCCTTTTGTATAAAAAGGGGAGAAATGTTAGTCATATACTTCCATTATACCTTTATTTCCCCATGCCCAAAAATTATATAATAAACGTATGAAGAAACTTTTGGCCCTGGCCCTTGTTTTCTGCCTGTACGCGTGCGGCTGTACCCCAAAAACGGTAATCAGCCAAACGTACGATTTCGACCAAATGAACCGCATTGGTGTGATGTCTTTTA
>JAUNWB010000058.1 GCA_030540535.1 Elusimicrobiales bacterium | reverse complement strand
CAGCGTAGTGGTAATTACGTAAGCCCCAAGGTACACGCAAGACGGTAGGTTTTGGAAAATTGTTTATCCTTAAAAGCAAGAACAGGCAGAAAAATATTTTCTGCCCGTTCTGCGAATTGTAGATGACAACATCAGTTTTTATTTATCCACCGCACGGTCTTCTATCTGCCCCGTAAAGGTAATATGATTGCGGTGAATCGATCCCGCCAAAGCAGGCACTTCTTTGCGGACAAAATACTCCGGCACAAAACGCAGTTTGCCGTCCACCCAGCGCCAGCGGTTCACTTTTTTAAGCGGGAAGAAATCCGGCGTAAACAGAGCCAAATAAGCGCCCAGGCCGCCGCCGTCCAAATAGGGCGGCAAGTGTTCATACCCGACCAACCGGGCGCGCGGGTAAATGGTGGCTTTTAAATGCGGGATAAAACGCAGCGCGCCGTCGGCGCGTTGGACGCTTAACAAGTCGCGCGTCGGGTCCAGCCCGTCGCCCACCATGGTGCCGGCGCGGAGCTGGTCCAAATCCGGCTTTTTCAAATCTTTAACGTACGGCACGGTGGCCAGCGTCATCACGCGCGGAGCCATCGTTTCAAAATCAAACGCCACCACGGGCACGTTTTGAAATTCCACGGGTTCAAAGCGGTTGACGGTGGAAGTACCGTCGTACCCGGCGCGTACGGGGCCGGCGTATCCGCCGTCGGAAAACGACATTTGGCACACGCCGCCCACTTTGTCAAAATTGTTCACTTTAATGGTAAGCGAAGACGGGTCGCTCCCCGCGTCGGCCAGCATGGTACTGGGGCCGCTGCCCGGCAGACCGAAAGATTTGCGCCATTCGTCCACCATCACGTTGCCGAACTCTTCCACGGTTAAATAGCGGTCCCGGCGGCCGAGGACAAAAAAGTCCTGCACGCGGTCCCACCAGGAACGTTTTTGTCCGCCGAAACGGCTGATATATTCATTTGCGGCCAGGTTGCGGCGTTCGTTTTCCCACGCCACCCATTTGGGACTGTTTAAATAAAATTCCGGCGTGCTGCCTTCTTCAAAAAACGCGGAACGGCGCGTTTGCGTGAAATACTCCGCCAGCGAAACGGTCTTTCCGTTTCCGATTTCCACGGGTTTGCGCCACAGTTCGTTAATTAACGTGCGGTCCGCCCGAAAACCGGGGCGTTCGATTTCCTCCACCAGCGCGCGCCAGTTGCGGCGCAGGCCGGCGGACATGGCCGGATCATTCGCATACGAAAACCCCTGCGCAAACGTATAATCTTCCAGCGCGGTGGCCATTTCTTTCAGTTCTACGTTGTGCAGGAAAATGGAGCCGTCTTCTTCGGCCAGTTCCACGAAACGCTTAATATTTTCGTTAAATTTATTTTTGTAATACCCCGCCGGCAAACGGCGCGTACCGGGGATTAAATTATCGTCATACATAAAATCCGGCAGACGGCCCGTTTGGCGGATAGGGTCCAAAATCACGCGTTCGGCCTCTTCCAGCGACATATAATAAAAATACTCCATCACGTTGTTGGCCTTGGCGGCGGACATACCGCGGATAGCTTCAATTTGGTCCCGCGGCCGGAAATAGCCGTTGCGGTAGTATTCCATCCAATCTTTGATTACCTGTTCTTCGTCCTGCAAGCCGGACGGGAAGCGTTTGGTAATCGGGTTGGGGCGGATATTTTCTTCAAACGTAGGCGCGGCGGCAGGTGCAGGCAGCGCGGTTTCCCCCAGTTCCAACGCAGGGGCGGACAAATCGATTTTTACATTCTGCAAAGACGGCGCTTGCACGGACGCAGACTGCGCCTGCGGCGCGGACGTTTTGGCTTGTGCGGCTGACGCGCGGGCGGCGCGCAGGCGGGAAGCCGTCACCAAATACTCGGCGGTGGCTTTGGAAGAAAAATCAAACAAACTTAACCCGGGCCGGCTGACATGCCCCATGGTTTCTTTAAAAGGAAGGACGTTCACGGGCCGTACGGCATCCGCTCTGGCCGGGATACGCACGGCGTAATTTTCCTGCTGTAAAAATTGGACAAACGATTCATACGCTTCCGTATGCGGCGCAAACGCCAACAGCGTTTCCAGGCGGCCGATGTCGTTTAATGCCAGCAGGGCGCGCGCGGAGGCCGTAAAAGCCAAGGGTTCCAGTTCCCCCACTTCCAGCGTGCGATACAATTTGATTAAAGCGGCGCCGTCCTGCAGCGTACCGTACCATCCCACCCCGTAGACATCCCCCAGCGCTTCCAACGCCAACCGGGCGGGTTCGCCGCTCGGGTCCAGCGGAGAAACGGAAATTTCCGGCAGTGTATCCAACCGGCTGGAGCGGGCCAGTATATTGCGCCGCAGCAAATCCAACGCCTGGGAAGACTGTTCCGGCGAGATTTGGATAGTTTTATGGGCGGAAAGCGTCAAAAATTCGTTACGCACGAGCTGTGCGGCTTCCGGCGCGGCCAAAACGGACGGCACCATCCGCGCGGACACCTGTCCGGCCGCCACCAAACTGCGCACTTGCGCCGCCGACAGTAACGCTGAGCGACTCAGCTGCGATTGCACGCGCGCGGTAAGCGCGGTTTTGGGGGCGGATTTACCTAATTTCAACAAATTCTTCCACTGTGCATGAGCGGGCATACACAAACAAACACCCATTAAACAAGCGGCCAAACGTTTCATAGTACACACTCCACAATAGTAAAAGTTCTTTTTATTATGATAAATCATGCGCGCGCAAACAAGGGCCATAGGACCCATAAAAAAATAGGCCCCGCCCAAGCGGGGCCCAAACAGCCAACGTAAAACTACTTTTTTTCCGGCAGAGCGGCCAGTTTTTCCGCCAGCGGAGCGAGGGCTTCTTCGCGCACCTGCTCGATGCGGCCGTCGTCCACCGCCGCGGCCACGGACGGGTTCAACGGCAGCCGCGCCACGGGCGAGATATTAAACTCTTTGCCCAGTTCTTCCGCGCGGGATTTGCCGAATATCGGCAGTTCTTTGCCACAGTCTGTGCATTTTAGATAGCTCATATTTTCCACAAGCCCCAGTACGGGCACGTTCATCATCTGCGCCATTTTGACGGCTTTGCCCACAATCATTTTGACCAAGTCCTGCGGCGTGGAAACGATGACGATTCCGTCCACGGGCAGGCTTTGGAACACCGTCAGCGTTACGTCCCCCGTGCCGGGCGGCATATCGATAAACAGGTAGTCCACGTCTTTCCAAATAACGTCCGTCCAAAACTGTTTGACCGTCCCCGTAATCAGCGACCCGCGCCAAATAACGGGGTCCGTTTCGTTTTCCAACAAGAGATTTAAAGACATCACCTGCACGCCGCCCGCGCTGGTGACGGGATAAATGCCGTCCTGGTCGCCGGTGGCGCGTTCGTGAAGGCCGAACATTTTGGGCACGGACGGACCGGTAATGTCCGCGTCCAGCACGCCGCAGGAGAACCCGCGCCGCGTCATTTCCGCCGCCAACAATCCCGTAACTAAGGATTTCCCCACCCCGCCTTTTCCGCTCACCACGCCGATGACGTGTTTAATGCGGGACAAAAGATGCGGTTTGTCTTTGGGCATTTCGCCCGGTTTGCGGCTTGCGCAGTTTGCACTGCAAGAAGAACAACCGTGTGAACAGTTTTCGCTCATATGGCAAGACTCCTACTTAATCCAATTAAAATTTTCGTCCGTCAATCCGACGACAGACAATGTATCTTTGCCGATTTTGCGCACGGCGGCGTAACGGGCGTTTGCGTACTTTTTGCTCGTTCCTTCCTGAAAGAAAAACTGGTGCGGAACGCGGTAGCGGCCGTGTTCGTAACGCACGGTTATACACTCGTCACCCGGTGCATTTAATTTAAACACGCCCGCCTGCGTAATTTCTTGGAGTTCCCCGTTTTTGCGTTCGCGCGTTTCCTGTACGACGCACAGTTTGGCTTCCTGGCGTTTAGCTTTGCTTTCAAACGCATAGGCAAGCTGCATATAATCGCCCATTAAAAGCGCGCGCGGGTCCGCGGGAGCCGTTTCCAAATAAAAGGTATACGATAAGGCGCGCACGCGGTACGTCATCCACGCACTGACCGCCAGCACCCCGCATAGCAAAACGCATACGCAAAAGAAAATTTTACCGCGCATATTTCCTCCTTACCCACGCGTAGGCCGCCAACACGCATACGCCCGCCAACGTGAGCCAGCCGGACTTCACAAGCAGCGTGGTATTCATATCGTAATACATCCATACCAGCCCCGCGGCAAAACCCGCCATGCCGACCCATTCCAATAACCGCTCGCGCAAGCAATACCCCGCCGCGCACGCAAAGAGTCCCGCAAACGCATACACGGGCAGCCAGCACGCCAAAACTACAATCAGCGCGCAGATAAGCGCACGCATTTTAAAAGGGACGGACAGACGCGAGGCGCAAAAAGCCGCCATCCCCGCAAACAGTACGAGCGAGAGGTTTCTCCCCACCGTGTCCGACAGGCAAACCAGCCCCACGCCGCAGGCAATCACGCCCGCGTACGCAAGCGGTTTTAGAACAATGCGGCGGGAAGCAAAAATCCACAACGCCCCGCCAAAGAAGAGCGCGCACAGAACCGCGCTCAAAATTTCCATTCCGGCGGCGGAACGCAACAGTCCGTTTTGCGTATAGTCCAAAAGCGCGACAAGCGCCCACGTGCAAAAGAACAAACGGTCTATTTTGGCTTTAAAAAACGGGTAACTAAGAACGGCCACCGCGCAAAAGATGAACGCGTTTCCTTCTCTTGCATAATGCGAAAAAGAAACCAGCCAGTCCATCAGTTCCATACGGCCGATAATGCCCAAAACCAACCCCAGCTGGGCGCAAAAAACATAGGCCCAGTCCGCGCGGCCTTCGTTCTTGGCGGACAGCCACCACCCGGCCGCGGTAAACACGACGCCGATTACGGAACGCGGAACCCGCACCCCAAAAAGCACCGTGCCGCCAAACAAAATAGCCACACAGCTGATAAGCGCGCCGACGAGCAACATCCCCTGCACCAGTTTCGGCGGGTACGCTTCGCGCGTTTTTAAATACGCTTGCGCCGCTTCGCGTTTTTCCTGCGGCACCAAAGACAATATTTCCGTATTCATTTCGCCCCCTTTATATACCGGATACCGCGCCAGGCGGCCACGCCCGCCGCGCAAAAAAGCACGGCAACTACAAGTCCGGCGGCAAAAAAACCGTCGTATATAACACCCCGTTCCACCAAAACCACACATAAGAAGGCAGCCAGCGAGAACGCTCCTCCGCACAGCATAGTGGGGCTTTTCAGTTTAAGTCCCGCGCATGCGGCGAGCGCGCAAAAAACGGGCAATACCCAATACTTAGGGTCCGCGTGGAAACGGTGCCAATTCATAGCGATCAACAGACCGTACCCCGTTAAAAACACCCACAGCGGCACAAACACCCACGGGCGGAAATCAGCGGGCCACTTTTTAAAATAAATGACGGTTTCCGTTACCGCCCACACGGTTACTCCAATACTAAATGTAGGCCAGTAAACTTCCTTATAACCGAGTTTTCCGCTTACATAAATGTAAAAAACGTAAAACGCCATCAGCCACACCCAGCGCACGCCGCTCGCGGCGGCCAGAACGGCCAAAATCACGCTCCACGTACCGAAAAGTTCATACACAAACGCGCCCGTCTGAAATTCCTGCCCGTACACGGCGAGAAATGTTCCGGCAAAAATTCCTGCGCCCACACAGCACACTTGGCCCAAAGCAGATTTGGTTCCCCATTTCCACGCGCCCGCACCGCAAAGCAGAATCCCCAAGAGCGGCAAGGCAAATTTGTAAAGAACGCCCAATTTGTCCCAGTTATACGCAAAAAAGCAAACCACGCCCGCCAGCACAAGCGCGGCCCCGACGGACAAAAGACGCCTTAAAAGCCAGTCCCGCACGGGCTCCCGCGCCGTTTGCGGCAAGGCTTTATCGTATGTTTCGCGCGTAATAAAACCGCGCGACAAAAACTCATCCAACAGTGATTTTTTTATCATATCCAAAATTATACAAAATGTCTTATTCCCCACCGCAAAAGCTATAATATTACTATGTATTGGATTCTTTTCACCGTTTTAGCCGCTTTTTTGGTCTGGTACGCGCTTTCCCGCGTGGGCACGCGCGTGATTTTCCGCCCGCAGAAAAAACGCTGGCCGATGAAACTGCCGTTTGAAAATATATCTTTCCCCGCGCCGGACGGCAAATTAATTACAGGCGTCTATCTGCCCGCAAAAAATACAAACCCTACGCTTTTATTTTTTCACGGCCGCGGCGGGAACGTATCGCACTTTGAAAAATTCGCACTCGCTTACGCGCCGCTTGGGTACGGGATTTTGATGACCGACTGCCGCGGATTTGGGCTCAGTGAAGGAAAACCGTCCCAAAAACATATGTTGGAAGACGCGGTCTGCGCCGCGAGGTTCCTCCAAAAAGAGAAAAAAATCCTGCCGCAGGACATTGTAATTTTCGGGCACTCTTTGGGCAACGCGGCCGCCCTGCACGTTTCGGCCGCCCTGGGCAAGCTGCCGTGGAGAGCCGTCATTCTGCAAAGCCCGTTTCTAAGTACGCCCGATATGGCCGTTTGTTTTGTAACGCATACGTACGAGCCAAAAAGTTTTTTCTACCGTGCCTATAAAGCGTTTGTTACGCCTTTTTTATGCTTCAACCGTTTTGAAAATACGCTTCCCGCCGCGCGCCTGACCGCGCCCGTGCTGGTTTGCATGAGCAAAACGGACGCGACGATTCCGTGGAAGATGACGGCGCGCCTGGCCGACTGTATCCCGCACGCCAAACGCTTTTTATCGCAAACCGGCGGCCACGATGAATTTACCTGGGCCGCAAACGCCGTTCATGAATTTTTAAAATCAAACTAAGGAGAAACTATGTACGCAGGTTTTTGGAAACGCGTTGCAGCGTATTTGATTGATTATTTAATTTTAAACACCGTGATGTATGTGGTAAATATGATTATAATTTTCTTTTTGCTGCGGCACGGGTTCTCCCCAAAATCGGCGCTGATCATCTTTTTCCCTCCGATTTTATTTCTCGCTGTTTTTATTCTTTACTATGGTTGGATGGAATCTTCCCGTTGGCAAGCCTCCATTGGGAAACGGCTCTTGAAAATAAAAGTAACAAACTTGAACGGAGAACGCTTGTCTTTTGCCCGCGCCGCCGGCAGAAACGCGGGGAAAACACTATCTTCCCTTTTCCTGGGCCTTGGTTTCTTAAACGCGCTGTGGAGCCCGCGCAAACAATGCCTGCACGACATATTGTGTGATTGTTTGGTACTCAACGCCAACAGTCATCCCACAAAAGAAGAACTAAATGCGCCGGCAGAAACGCCCGCAGCCAATACGCCGCGTTGGCTGATTATAGCGGGATGTATCCTCATACCGGCCTTGATTATCGCTATTGCCATAGGCCGCGCGATGCCGGATATATCCGTGAAACAGGAACTTCAGCAGCTTCCCGCCGTCGCCCAGATGATGCAGGTGGCCGCCCAGTCCCAACAAATGCGAGCCTATTGGAAAGACCCGTATGCACCCTATTGGACTTGGCTGGAAGCGTGGCCGGCCGGAGCTATAGAATCCCCCTCTTTTTGCACCGCAGGCCCTCAACCGGAAACACCCGTAAACGGATATGAAGGCTGCGGCGGAGCGGACGGCTGGGCCG
>JAUNWB010000057.1 GCA_030540535.1 Elusimicrobiales bacterium | reverse complement strand
TGTTTTGCCGGCCAGCTCGTCGATAATATCCTGGAAAATAAACGGGTTTCCCACCGCGCCGCGGCCAATCATCACGCCCTGGCACCCGGCGTTTATAAATTCTTTTACACGCGCCGCATTCAGCACGCCGCCGTTGCCGATGACGGGGATTTTAACCGCCGCGCACGCGCGCGCCAAAGCGTCCACGTCCGGCTCGCCGCTGTGTACGTCCACCGCCGCGCGGGCGTGCAAGGTAACCGCCGCCGCGCCGCAGTCTTCGGCCAGTTTGGCCAGCCGCGCACCTAAAAATTCCTTATGGTTCAGTGCAATACGCGTTTTAAGCGTAACCGGGATTTTAACGCTTTTTACCGCCGCTTCCAGCAGCCGCGCCAGTTTGGCTTCGTCTTTCATGAGTACGCACCCGGCCCCGGCTTTATTAATTTTTTTAACCGGGCACCCGGCGTTTAAATCCACAATGTCCGCCCCCGCCGCTTCGGCGTTTTTGGCGGCTTCGGCGATGGTTTGTTCGTCCGAACCGAAAATCTGCATGGAAACGGGATGTTCTTTCGGGTTCACCTGAAGCATCCGCCCGCTTTTGGCGTTACCGTAATGGAGCGCGTGCGCCGACACCATTTCCGCACACACGAGCCCCGCGCCGCCGCGCAAACATAATACGCGGAAAGGCGAATCGGTAATCCCGGCCATGGGGGCCAGGAGCAGGTTATTGGCGGCGGTGACGGAACCGATTTTTAAAGGGTGAATAAACGTCATTCGACGGGTTTCCAGTGTTGGGTTTTGGCGGGCAGTTCTTTTTGGCGCGCCAGGCAGGAGCGCATAATTTGGCGCGCTTCCACAAACGTATTTTTAAATTCTAAGGAATCGATAAATTTGTCGTGCCCAAGTCCGCCGGCAAGCACATGGTCCGTCACGGCAATACGGTACGTTTCGCGCGGGCGCACCACGCGGCCATTCTTTTCGAGTACCACCTGTTTGATTTTTTGCCCGGCCGGCGCGGTGGGATTATACGTAACGGTCAATCCGGCCGCTTGCGGAAAATTGTCTTTCTCGTTTAATGAGGCTTCCAGCGCGCGCAAGAGAGCGTCGCCGCGCATGGTTAAAAACGTAATATTATCCCCGTACGGATACGTTTTATATAAGTCGTACTCGCTGACGCGCCCGGCGGGAAGCGGCGCGCGGATAGAGTCTGAATTGATAACCGCGCCATCCAATTTGGCCCAGCGGTGCAGGCACAGCGCCAGCTGGGAGCCGAGTTCTGATTCTCGCGATAAAGACGTTTCCAGCGCGTGCGGGAGGTCCGTCACGCGGGCATTCATTTTTTTGCGCGTTTCGTTTAAAAGCGTCTGCGCGCGGGAAGCGATTTGCACGTCTTCGCCAAATGATTCCTTCAACAAAGCCACGTCCTTAAACGACACGCCGCGGAATTGGTTTGTCTTTTTATCAAATGAAAGGCGGACGTGGGCCACGCCGTCCAGCTTGGCGCCGGGATAGACGATAAACGTTTCGCCCACCTGGTCGGTTTCGGCGTTTTCCAAATCTTTATTGGCGCTTAAAATAAGGTTGATGCCGCCGGCTTCGGCCGCCAGTTCCGCGTCGCCGACAGCGCCGGAATCGCCCAGCGAGCTGAGCAAAATAATGTAGTCTACTCCTTTTTCTTTTAGCAGCGATACCATTTTCTGCGCGCTTTCCACCGGGTCCTGCGCGCGGAAACCGGGCAGACGCGATTTATTTTTGTTAATGGCGGAAGCACCGACTAAAGCAAAAATCCCGATTTTGATGCCGTCCACGGTGCGGATTTGGTAATCGTGCATCGGCCAGGGGATTTTGTTTTCGAGCGTAAGGTTGGAAACGACAAACGGATAGGGAAGTTCGCGCACGACGGAACGCAAAGAAGGCCAGCCGTAGGCAAAATCTTTATCGCTGACCGACGCCGCCGTATACGGGAGAGTCCCCGCCAGCTCGGCTACGTATGCGCCCTTGGTCATGGAACCTTCCGGCGCGGAACCAAACCAGTTGCCGCCGTCAAAAAGAAGGAAGCCGGGTTCCTGTTTATCCAAAAAACTTTTGAGTACGGCGTAGCCGCCGGCTTCGCGGTTTTCCAGGCGGGGCTCGGGGCGGGACCAATAGAACCCTTCCGCGTCGGCCGTGTAAAAGACGTCAATCGTCTTTAACTCTTCCCGCACGCAGCCGCCCAAAAGCATCCCCGCCGCACAAAAAACAAGTGTCAAAAAACGCATATTAACGCTGATGGATTCTCCCGGTTTCCGGGGCCGAAAGCGGACCTTTTTTAAGACCTTCTTCCATCAAGTCGCGGATGGTGGTCGCACCGGCTAATTTTTTGTTTTCCGCCGGGATTTTTTTGAAAAGGAACCCTTCGCTCCCGCCGCCCGCAATATAAGAATTGGTGGCGATGAGGTATTTTTTGCGGTTTTCCACGGGTTTGCCGTCTACCAAAAGTTCCACGTCTTTCACTTTGCCTTTTTTATTTAATTTGTACGACACTTCCAGGCCGGAATACGTAAACAGGCTGCGCGGTGCAAAGCCGGTTTTTACAAATTTTTTCAAGAATTTACCGTCCACTTCCACAAGCGTGACCGTGTTGTCGAAAGGATGGATTTCAATCAAGTCGCGGCGGGTGACGGGGCCCTGTTTCATGTCCACGCGGGTACCGCCGTTATTGTGAATGGCAATCTGCGCGCCGGAATACGCTTTTAATAAATCCGCAATCCATACGTTAAGCGGCGCGTCCTGCACGCCTTCTTTAACCGGGAATTTGGAAAGCGTTTCCGTCGCTTCGCCCACAGACACGTCCACGCCCGGTTCGCGCAGGGAATCGGCATATTCTTTCATGTCTTCGTCTTCGCCCGTTTTTTCCACAATAAGCGGAATCAACTCAGACTTGGCGGACACCACTTTGCCCGTTTCGTCGTCGGTTTCAATGGTGATTTTGCTGACGTTGTCCAAATAGCAGCCGCTTTCCACAAACAGCACGCCGTTGATATATTCATTCTGGAAAATTTGGTGCGCGTGGCCGCCCATCACCACATGTACGCGGCCCGCAAATTTGCGGCCGATATCCCCCACGTAAGACTGCGTGCCGTGCTTTTCGTCTTTCAGCGAATCGTGGACGATGACAAGCACCACATCCGGGTGTTGTTTTTCCACTTCTTTGAGGGCTTTTTCAAGCGCTTTCAACGGTTTGCCGTACGAATACGATTTGGCGGGATTGGTGGGAACGCGGTTGGCCAGGCCAATAACGGCAACCTTTACATCGTCCACCTCAAAAAATTTATAAGGAGCCACGTGCGCCGGATATTTACCCGTGGATTTATCATAAAAATTGGCGGCTAAAATAGGGAACTCAGCCGCGCCCAGAATAGGGGCGACGCCTTTATCCTTAAAATCAAACTCATGGTTTCCCACCGTAGCGGCGTGATAGCCCATTTTATTCATCAGCTGGACGGCTTTTAAACCCTTGGAATTGCGCGTTTCCACGGTCCCATTGGAAAAATCACCCGAGTCCAAAAGCAAGTAATCTTCCGGCCCGTCTTTAATCACAGCGGCCAGAGCGCCAAAACCGCCGCGGCCTTCACGCGGGTAAAAAAAACCGTGTACGTCGCTCGTATGATACACCGTAACGGTTTCGGCCGGCAAAACGGCCGGCAGCAAACAAGCAGCTAACAATAAAAATGTTTTTTTCATGGAAAACGCTCCTTATGCAGATACTCTTATGCTAACAAAAAAAGAACCGCCCGCTCAAGAGCGGGCGGCGCAAACGAAACCCTTATTTTTGAACAATCCGCCCCGTATCCGGTGCGCGGACACGGCCTTGTTTCAACGCTTCTTCAATTAGTCCATAGACGGTTGCGTTTCCCGCATCCAGCTTCGGCGCGTCCGCAAAAATTTTCTGCCGCGCGATAAACGAGTTCGTGGCTACCCGGTACATGCGGTTGTTTTCAAGCGGCTGCCCGTTCACCCAAATTTTAAGGTTGCGGACCTTGCCGTCCCGCGTGCGGGAATAGGTTATTTTCACCCCGGAATACGCGTATTTGTTCCACGGCAAAAGCCCGTTTTTAATAAACGCGCGCAGCTGGCGGCCGGACACTTCCCGCATCACGACGGTATCGTCAAACGGGAAAATATCAATCAAATCCCGCTTGGTGACGGGCCCCTTTTCCATCGACGTACGCGTGCCGCCCGTATTGTGGATATAAAGGTCGGCCCCGGCGTTTGCGCGCCCCAAATCGGCAATCCAGTTATCGAGTGGGGAATCTTTTTGTGCGCCGCGGGATTTATTCGAAAGCGTTTCTTTCGCGCAGCCGAGTACCGTGTCCACCCCCGGCGTGCGGAAACTTTCGGCCAGGTCCGCCACCCATTTGTCCGAACCCGTTTTTTTAACGTCCAGCGGGATTAATTTGGACCAGGCCTTTTTAAATTTTCCCGTTTTATCGTCCACTTCCACAGACACCCGGGTTACGCTCTCGGCGTATTTGCCGCTTTCGGCGTATAATACGCCGCCGACGCGTTTATTTTGAAAAATTTTGTGCGCATGCCCGCCCAGCACCACCTGCACGCGGCCGGAAAATTTTTTACCGATGTCCCCCATATACGGCAGGGAACCGTTTTGGTAATCCCCGTACGAATCATGCACCAACACCACCGCCACGGCGGCGCCCTCTTTTTCCGCACGGGCCAGCGCATTTTCCAGCGCGTCCAGCGGTTTGGTAAATTTGTATTTTTTAGTGGGCTTGGTGGGGGTGCGGTTGGCCAGCCCGATAACGGCCACTTTTACGCCGTCCACGTCAAAAATTTGGTACGGACGGACGTTTTTCGGGTACGTGTCCGTTTCGGCTTCCAGCAAATTGGCGGCCAGTACCGCAAAATCCGCTTCCGCGAACATCGGCGCCAACCCTTCGTCGCCGAAATCAAACTCGTGATTGCCCACGGTAACCGCCTGATAGCCGGCGGCGTTCATCAGGCGCACGCTGGTAAGACCTTTGGAATTTTTGGCCTCAATCGTACCGTTGGCAAAATCGCCCGAGTCCAACAGTAAATACGGATATTTTTCTTTCTGAACGAGTGCGGACAGCGCGGCAAAACCGCCCCGGTTGTTTTTAGGATAATAAAAACCGTGCGTATCACTGGTGTGGTACAGCACGACGGTTTTGGCAAACGCGGAACAGGAAAGCCCCGCTAAAATAAGGAATAAAAATAATTTTTTCATTCTTCTATCATACAAAAAAACGCCGCACGGTTAAGTGCGGCGTTTTAAAAGACGGTCCGTTTATGCGGCTAAGCGCGAAAACGGCGATATCTTGCGCAGCCGCTCGATAATCGGCGGCAGTTCTTTAAGCACCAAGTCGATATCCGCTTCCGTCGTTTGGTCGGACAGCGAAAACCGGATGGACCCGTGCGCAAACTGGAACGGCACACCCATTGCGCGCAACACGTGCGAAGGCTCCAGAGAGCCCGACGTACACGCCGAACCCGAAGAAGCACAAATGCCAAAATCGTTCAGATACATCAAAATAGATTCCCCTTCAATGTAGCCGAAACTGACGTTGGTGGTGTTGGGCACGCGGTGTTCCGGGTCCCCGTTTACTTTCACGTCGGGGATGGCCGCCAAAATGCCCTGTTCCAATTTATCGCGCAAAACGGCAATGCGCGCGTTTGTGCCGTCCGAAAGGCGCGTTTGCGCCAGTTCGGCCGCTTTGCCGAGGCCCACAATCAGCGGGACGTTTTCGGTACCCGCGCGGCGGTGTTTTTCCTGGTGGCCGCCCATCATAAACGGCATAAAACGCGTGCCGCGTTTGAGGTACAGCGCCCCCACCCCTTTGGGCCCGTGAAATTTGTGCCCGGATAAAGACAGCATATCCACCCCGGCCGCCTGTACATCCACCGGGATTTTGCCCACCGCCTGCACCGCGTCCGTGTGCATGAGCGCACCGTGTTCGTGTGCGATTTTGGCGATTTCGGCAATCGGAAAAACAGTTCCCGTTTCGCTGTTGGCCCACATGACGGATACGAGGGCGGTGTCTTCGTCAATCACGCTTTTAAAGCGCGCCATATCGAAACGGCCCAATTCGTCCACACCAATAAAATCCACGCGGTATCCCTGGGCTTCCAGGTATTGATAGGGGGCCATAATGGCCGGATGTTCCACGGCGGAAGTAATGATGTGCTTCTTTTTGGGAAAACTGCGTACGGCGGAAAAAACGGCGGTGTCGTCGCTTTCCGTGGCGCAGGAAGTGAAAATAATTTCGTCGGCGTATTGCGCGTTTAACAACGCGGCCACCTGCTTGCGCGCTTCGTCGATGGCCTTGCGGTTGCCGCCGCCAAACGCGTGCATGCTCGACGCGTTGCCGTATTGTTCGGCAAAGTACGGCAGCATCGCCTCCACCACCGCGGGAGAACACTGGGTGGTGGCGTTATTATCCAAATACACCACTTTCATATTACGCCTGCTCTACGCTGAGGGAAGCGTCCACCTTTTCCTTCAGCGTTTTTTCGATAAAATTTTTGAGCGTGCCCGCCGCGCCCGCACAGCCGTGGCACATGCCGGTTAAGCGGATTTTAACGGTGGAACCGTCCAAATCCACGAGTTCGGCGGAACCGCCGTCCATATTCAGTTTGGGGCGGATGTCTTCTTCCAGCACGTGTTCCAGCTTTTTGATTTTTTCAACCAGCGTCATTTGCGCAAACGTTTTTTCCGCCGGGCGGGAAGGCAGTTCGCACGCGCCGTTTACTTTGTCCAAAATCT
Source organism: Elusimicrobiales bacterium (assembly GCA_030540535.1). Taxonomy (GTDB): domain Bacteria; phylum Elusimicrobiota; class Elusimicrobia; order Elusimicrobiales; family Elusimicrobiaceae; genus Avelusimicrobium. The sequence continues at coordinate 1,034 of JAUNWB010000057.1, read as the reverse complement.
TTTGGATTTCGCCCTTGCACCGGCCGCACGCGCCGCCGGCTTTGGTAAAGTGGGTGACGTCTTCCACCGTGGTCAAATGGTTGGTGCGGATGGCCTTGATGATGGCTTCTTCCGACACGTTAAAACAGTGGCAGACGATTTTTTCTTCTTCCTGTTCAAACACCACGGGTTTGCCGCCCTGGCGGTAGCTTTTTACGGCCGCTTCCAGCGCTTCCATGCCCATAACGGAGCAGTGCATTTTTTCGGAGGGCAGCGAACCCAGCGCGTCCGCAATATCCTGGTTGGTGATTTTAGAGGCTTCTTCCAGCGTTTTGCCTTTAATCATTTCCGTTAAAATGGAAGAAGAGGCAATCGCGCTCGCGCAGCCGAACGTTTCAAATTTGGCGTCTTCGATTACTTCGGTATCTTTGTTTACTTTAATCGTCAGTTTAAGCGCGTCGCCGCACACCAGGCTGCCCACCTGGCCCGTTCCGTCCGCGTCGGGGATAGCCCCCACGTTGCGCGGATTTTTAAAATGATCCATTACTTTATCGGTGTAATCCCACATAGTTGTTTCCCCCTTCTGTATACCTTATTATAGCATTTTGATTTTTTCCCGCTTCCCCGAAAAAGGATTAGACCCTTCCGCACGCCGCGTACCCATGCGTTTTTTTGCTAAAATAGAAGAACTATGAAGTTCCAAAACGCCGTCATCTTTTTTAACGAAAACAAACCCAACGTCCGGGCGCTGGCGCAGGAAGCCTGCACTTTTCTGCAGGCCCGCGGCCTGCCCGCACGCGCCATTACCGCGCTGGACGGCCTGGACGCGTCCGCCGATTTATTAATTTGCATGGGGGGCGACGGCACCATGCTGCGCTGCGCACGCGCGGCCGCGCCGCTTAATATGGCGGTATTCGGCGTAAACTGCGGCACGCTGGGGTTTCTGGCGGCGTGTGAAATCTCCGATTTTAAAAAACGGCTGGAACAGCTGCTGCGTGACGAATGCACTGTCAACGAACGGTTTATGCTGCGCGCGCAAATCATCCCGCAGGACG